>JAISRG010000064.1 GCA_031273725.1 Puniceicoccales bacterium | reverse complement strand
GTATTCGCAAGATTATCGAAAATGTCGGCTGTCGACTGCTCTACCTGCCGCCCTATTCGCCGGACCTCAACCCCATTGAACACTACTGGGCTTGGCTTAAAAATAAGCTTTCCTATCTTTGGCGCCATGTTACCAATTTTTATGACAGACTTTCTTTCGCTCTCAATCTTAATTATGGGACTATCTCTATCTAGTACACTATAATAAGGATTTAAAATCATTTTACAATGATGATTTCGGCGCGCATTTTCGCGTTATTTTTTCGAAAATGCCGAATTATTCTTCTTTTTTGAAGCAAAAAATAAAATATGCTCAATGTTTCTAAATCCTAGATTACAACAAGTTTTGCACAAATGGCGGAGAAAGCGGAATAAGATAGGGTTACCGATGACAATTTTCTCGAACAATCCTATCAATCTTAGAGGTTGGGATTTCATTTTTTTATCCTTTTGACTAAGAAAATGCTTGTAATAGGTGATTTTTTCTTCTACTATCTGAGTCCAGATTGGATAGAGACAACTAAATTTACAAAAGGAGTAAAAACAATGAACAAATCTGAACTTGTAGAAAAGATAAAAACAATATGCGGTGATAAGTGTTCAAAAGCTTGTGCAGAACGCGCATTGAACAACGTTTTGCTGGCCATTATGGAAGGCGTCAGGGATGACAAAAGTGTCCAATTAATAGGATTTGGAACTTTTTCGGTTGTTAGACGTGCTGCTCGTACTGGAGTTAATCCTAAGACTCACGCTAAAATTCAAATCCCTGCTTCTAAAACGGTTAAATTCAAAGTAGGAAGTATGTTTAAGAGTTTAGCTTCTTAGCTAATTTCCTAATTTTACTTGAATATTAATACTGACTGCCATAAAAAATTTGCGATCCTGCTCATATGAAAAATGGAAGATGAAAAACGATCGGCCATGGAAAAACTTTATGGGACTAAGGGAAAAATTGGATGGGACTATCAAATTCGCAGCTGTGTTTGCCAACTTTATCAGATGGTAAAATCTGCGCACTGGTAACCGAAACAAGCAACATTCAGGAAGTTGTGGATGGCAACATTGACCAGTTTATTCACACTGGGACCTTGTTATAATCTCCTCAAACTCGAAATGGCCGCCGTATTACCATATCCGAGACCAATCTATGAAAATTTCCTTTTCCCTCTGATTTTGTGAGAATGGGAAGGGGAAATTTCCATGGTATGTTGACAATTGGGTCTAAAATTATTGCATAGTACCCAATGGAAATAATTGACAGTCATTGCCACCTCGATGATTTCTTTTACGAAGGAAAAATAGAAGAGGTTTTGTCCAATGCTGAACGTGCGTCGGTGACAAAAATGGTCGCCGTTGGGACGAACCCCAAGGATTGGGAATTTTATGCGGAATTTGTCAGAAACCGTAAAAATATTTTTTATACGGTTGGATTGCACCCATTGGAAGCTAAAAGTGTAGAAGATGTTGAACAGTTGCCAAATTTTTTAGAAAAAGAGATTAAACCGGTGGCTATCGGCGAGATTGGGTTGGACTACCACCGCCTACCGCACGAACAACGGGCGAAAGATGAAACCATCGAACTTCAAAAACACATATTTGAAAAGCAATTGGAATTTGCAAAGGCAAATAATTTACCGGTAGTAATCCACTCGCGCCAGGCGTTCGATGATACTTTTAATATTTTGATAAATTCGGGCATGTCCGGGAATAGAATCCTGTTCCATTGCTATGGATATGGCGTCTCCGAAATGGAAAAACTGAAAGATTTTGGAGCGTTCATCTCGTTTGCCGGGACATTGACATTTAAAAAGGAACAGGTGGCACCGCTGCAAGCTGCTAACCTTGACAAACTTCTCATCGAAACAGACTGTCCATACTTGACGCCGGAACCGCATAAACCAAGCCGCAATGAGCCAGCTTTTATTCGGGCAACCGCCAGATTCGCAGCAAAAATGTTAAACATGGCGGAAAATGATTTTTGCAGCTTAACATATCAAAATACCGAAAAGTTTTTCAATCTAAAGTGAGGATTTGTCTTGGACATTTTACTATCTCAGGACCAAAAACAGGTACAAAAGTTATCACCGGCCATGCGGCAATCCCTGGAAATTTTGCAAATGC
Organism: Puniceicoccales bacterium; assembly: GCA_031273725.1. Taxonomy (GTDB): domain Bacteria; phylum Verrucomicrobiota; class Verrucomicrobiia; order Opitutales; family JAIRKQ01; genus JAIRKQ01. The sequence goes on along the minus strand of JAISRG010000064.1, from coordinate 3,499 downwards.
CGACTGCCGATTTATGTGAACTGATAAAAAAAGAGTGTAAAAAAAACCCAACCATCGAAATCGATGACCGGCGGAATGCTGTGACTTTTTCCAAGGAGAAAAGTGATTTGCATCGGGAATTTTTGGAAAATATTGAAGAAACAATCTCCCTGAAAGATCACCTGCTGCAACAGGTGCCGGAGTGGGAAGCAAAGGAAAAAGAAATTTTGTTAAAACTTTTGGAATTCATAACGGAGAGAGGGTTTTTCGATGGTGATTTGCAAAACATAGCCAATTCCCTCCACGTTGGCATCGACCGTGTCGAATGGGTTTACCACGGACTGAAATCGTTGCATCCCCATGGCATTGGAGCTCAAAATCTGCAAGAATGTTTACTACTGCAATTGGACCAAAATGCGGAAAGCGAACGGGTAAAGTTGGCAAAAACTTTGGTGCGGGAATACTTTGACGAGTTGCAAAATGGCAAAATAGATTTTTTGAGCAAAAAGCTACACATCTCATCGGAAAAGGTAATCGCGGCAGGTAAAATGGTTACTCGGTTAAATTTTTCTCCCATGAGTGGGTTTTCAAACGAACGAAACATCGCGATAATTCCGGATTTAAAAATCTGCCAGTACGATGGCGAATGGGTAATAAATTTCAATTCGGAACACATTCCATTGGTAAGGTTTAGTGAGCTATACAAAAAAATGGCAAGCGACTGTTGCGAAAAAGATCGGGAAACTTGGCAATACCTGAAAAAGCAAGCAAGATATGGGAAGCAACTCTACGAAGCAATAGGTAGGCGGCAAACAACGCTGATGGAAATCGCAAAGGTGATTCTCGAACGCCAGCTTGATTTTTTTGAGCGGGGACCAAAATTTATGAAAACTTTGCGATTAATCGATGTCTCGGAACGAATAAATTTGCACGTTTCAACGGTTAGCCGTGCCGTTCGCGGAAAATACATCGATACTCCGCACGGTGTTTTTGAGATGGCGAAATTTTTTGATGCGGGAGGAACGGAGTCCATTTCGCAAAGTGCCATTTTGGAAAGGATGCGTGAAATAATAAAATCGGGGAAAACACCAATTACGGATGCGAAAATTGCAGAAATTTTGGAACGGTACAATATTCACATCGCTCGCAGAACCGTCGCAAAGTACAGGAAAATGGTAAACCTACCAAATTCTCGGCAAATTTTAATCCATGCGGCTGGTAAGGGTAAATGAAAAATAATGGCATTGGCACCCGGATGTTCGGAAAAGTTTCCCATCGTTTAAGCTTGTAAAATTTTTATAAGCCACTTACAGAGCATCCCCATGAAGATGTTCTACAATATCGCGATCGTTGGCCGTCCGAATGTTGGGAAAAGCCGATTATTTAATCGGTTGGCCCGCAAGCGCATATCGATTGTGCATGATGTGGCCGGAGTCACCCGCGATATTATTACCCATGAAATCGGGAAAAATATCATTCTGATGGATACGGGCGGACTTGGACTGTCGGGGAAAGATAGCATCGAAGAGATAACATCTGCGGTTGACGAACAGGTTGGGCTAGCAATCTCGGCCGCCGATCTGGTATTTTTTGTTGTCGATGCAACCGATGGAATCATGCCGATGGATTACGATATCGCAGAGATGTTGAGAAAAAGTGGGGCAGATGTCACGGTCGTTGCCAACAAAGTCGATGACCAGGAAAAATCCCATTTGGCCGATGCGTTTAAATCTTTTGGATTTGGAGACCCGGTAGCCATTTCCGCAGAACATGGCATTGGAGAAGAAAAAATAAGGCAGGTGATAGCTTCGAAAACGGTGGAATTTTCATCGCAACTTGAAGATGCAGAAACAACGTGTAATCCCATAAAATTAGCCTTTATTGGTCGTCCAAATGTCGGAAAATCATCCCTGGTAAATGCCCTACTGGAGGAACGGCGAATGATAGTAAGTGATATTCCCGGGACAACACGGGAAACTGTTAGCATCAAACTTCCCAAATGTGACACATCAGAAACCGGTAGAGATTTTGAGTTGCTAGATACCGCCGGTTCACGGCCACAAAATAGAATCACCACATCCCTCGATTATTTCGCATCCCTGCGCACCCGAGATGGGATCATTAATTGTGACATAATATTCCTGGTGATAGATTCTGAAAGCGGAATAACAAAACTCGATAAAAAGTTGGCAAATGAAGTCATAGGGGCAGGCAAAGGTCTAATTTTGGTCGTCAACAAATGGGACATTGCGCAAAAACGTTGCCGGGATGGCACCCTGGAAAAATTTGATTCGATCAAAGAATTTCAAGAGTCATTCCTCCAAGCCGCAAGGGAAGAATTGCGAGCCTTCCCGGGTGTGGAAATTGCTTTTGTCTCAGCCGAAAGGGGATATGGAGTTAATACCCTGTTGCCGCTTGCCGAAAAATTATATGCAAGGATGAATCACAGAATCGGGACCGGAGAGCTTAACCGTGTAATTCAGAAAGCTTTTGACAAACGCCCACCGTCCACCTCCAGCGGTCGCATGTTTCGCATATATTATGCTGTGCAAACGGGCAACATGCCATTTGTATTCAAATGTTTTTGCAACCGAATATCTCTATTAAACGATAACTACAAAAAGTATTTACTAAACGTCCTGCGAAAATATTTCGATTTTGCTGGTTGTACTGTCAATCTTGAGTTTGTAGAAAAGGACAGACGTTTCTCAAAGGAAGAAAAAGAATGATGATTGATTATTTGATCCATGGTATTTCGTGGCCCCATTAGTTCGAAAATCACAACATTTGATATTGACAGGGCAACTGCCAGTAATAGCTTGCTAAATCGCCGATATCAGTATCGGCAGAACCTTAGCGGGGTAGTAGTTCAGTTGGTTTAGAACGCCAGCCTGTCACGTTGGAGGTCGCGGGTTCGAACCCCGTCTATCCCGCCATGTAAATGAGTTTCTGCATCAAAACTTTCCTTTTTTTCTAAATATGTGCCTTCGCTAATTTAGCACAACATGAAATTAAGCTTCTCAACAGATTTAGTATTGAACTCAAATAGTTTAATCTTTTACTTTTCTTCCGAAAATAGGAATCATACCTATAAATGTCATTAAAAATTGGTTAAATATGAAAAATATAAAATTGAAAAATTTAATGTTGGTCATTCTTGGAGTTTTGATGACTACAATATCGGTTGAGTTATCTGCCGATTGTTTCGATGATTTTTGCGACCAAATACATGGTTTGTTCGATATGCGATGTTGCGATCACCGCTCTTCATGCGCAGGTTTCAAAATGGACGTAAAATCAACGGAAAAGGAATATGTCGTCGAAGCAGAGATGCCAGGAATAAAAAAAGATGAAATAGATTTGGTGATTGATGATCAGGTGCTTTGCATTTCCGTTCATCGAGAAAAGAATATTGCCGATGAAAAGGATGACTATTTGCATCGCGAAAGGTTTGCCTCCATAGCGGAAAGAAATATATGCCTGCGAGATGCGGATTTTAAGCAAACGAAGGCAAAATTAG
>JAISRG010000052.1 GCA_031273725.1 Puniceicoccales bacterium | reverse complement strand
TTAGAAAGCTTGGTGATGGTGAAATCACGCAAAAATGTCAAATGACATAAAATTGTAAAAACAGTGTCCATATCGAATAAAATTTCAACGTTTATCGGCTTTTCGATGACGTGGGGATTTATGCTTCTGATTCAAATGAGTATACCGGGTGGTACTTGTGGTTGTTTGCCACATTTTTTATGGCACATAAGACGTTTCTTGGGAATACTAGCTCCATGGATGTTTCCTAGCGAAGTAAAAAATCGTTGAGCGATTCTAATGGCTTTTATATTTTTACAGATTCCGTTTTTCTTCGTGTCTTGTTGGATAGAATTTCTAATTTCTGCGAAATGCATGAAAATTCTCGATGTCTCGCGAGTCGAGATAAAATCAGCTGTGTGGAAAGGAAACACAATCTCATATTTTTCCTTATAACTGTATTTACGATAACATACTCTTATTTCCTATGCAATAAACTGAATTAGAAAAAAATTTCCTTCTTCCGTATTCGTTGCTCTATGCTTTTGCTGGCTTGATTTTGACGTTCCCATCTGGGAAAAATATGATTTCCGTAAAAACTACTTGCTTTATCGGAGACTTTTAATTCTACTCACATGGAAATTAAAGAAAAAGTGAACAGGGGTAATTAAATGCCGACAATTAATCAGTTGATAAAAAGACCTCGCGTTCGAAAGATTGCGAACACTAAATCTCCATCCCTCGATCAAAATCCTTTCAGGCGGGGAATATGTATCCAGGTTATGAAACAAACACCAAAAAAGCTAAATTCGGCCGTGCGAAAGTTACAAAGGTTCGTCTAACGAATGGGAATGAAGTCATTGCGCACATTCCTGACGAAGGGCATAAAGTGCAGGAACACAGTGTGGTTTTGGTTTGTGGAGGACGCGTGAAGAATTTACCAGGAGTGAGGTATTACGTTGTGCGTGGGCCCTCGATTGTTCTAGTATCGAAAAACGTCGTAGAAGTCGTTCAAAATATGAGGTTAAGCGTCCTAAACAAAAGTAATTTTAACTGAGGAATAGTAAAATGTCTCGTCGAAGAAGAGCTGTAAAGCGCCAAATTGAAAAGGATCCAAGCTATGGAAATATGTTGATTTCGCAGCTGGTTAACATAATTATGCAAAGGGGCAAGAAAAATTTAGCAAGGTCGATAGTTTACAACGCAATCGAACGCGTCAGTGAAAAGATTGGGAAGGGTGATCCCATCGATTTGCTTTTTGGGGCCCTTGAAAATTCACGGCCAAAAGTAGAGGTTAAAAGCCGCCGCGTGGGTGGTGCGACCTATCAAATTCCGGTCGAAATCCCCTATGAGCGTCAGCATGCGTTGGTGTTTCGCTGGATGATTGAGTTTGCACAGACAAGGAAAGGGTTGCCCATGGACGAGGCTTTGGCGCAGGAAATTGTGGACGCCTATAATAATACCGGTTCCGTTGTGAAAAAGAAGGATGATGTTCAACGTATGGCGCAGGCGAATCGCGCATTTGCACATTTGCGTTGGTAATGAATAGAGGGATGCGAACGATGGCAAAGGAAATTTCAAGTGTTAATTCTAAAAATCGCGGTACTCCCCTGGAGTACACGCGCAATATTGGGATCGCAGCTCACATAGATGCTGGCAAGACAACGACGACGGAAAGAATTCTGTTCTATACGGGCGTTGTTCATAAAATCGGTGAAGTTCATGATGGAACAACGGTCACTGACTGGATGGAGCAAGAAAAGGAACGGGGCATAACGATTACATCGGCTGCTATTTCTTGCGGATGGAATACCCAGGAAGGTCCCTATGCGAATATCAAACATCGGATTAATTTGATAGATACTCCAGGGCACGTTGATTTTACCGCAGAAGTTGAACGTTCGTTGCGTGTTCTCGATGGGGCAGTCGCTGTTTTTTGTGGTGTCGCAGGTGTGCAGCCGCAGTCTGAAACCGTTTGGCGGCAGATGGACAAGTATGATGTTCCGCGCATTGCGTTCATCAACAAGATGGACAGGGTTGGAGCCGATTTTCTAGGAGCGATTCAGGATATTCGCGAAAAGTTAGGAGGAAATGCCCACCCACTGTTTTTGAATATTGGGGCCGGAGAAAATTTGCGTGGACTTATTGATCTAGTGAAAATGTGTGCCTACATCTACGGCGAAGATTCAATAAATGGGGTGCGGTATGAAACAGTGGACATTCCCGCTGACATGATGGCGGAGGCCAAAAAATATCGGGAGTCATTGATTGAAGTATTGGCTGATTTCGACAACACGATCGCAGAAAAATATTTGGAAGGACTGCCCTTAGGAGAGGATGAGTTGCGCATCGCCATAAGGAAGGCAACCCTGTCGATGCAATTTATTGGGGTTATTCCAGGGAGCGCATTCAAAAATAAGGGTGTCCAAATGTTGCTCGATGCCGTTGTGAATTACCTGCCGAGTCCCTTGGACTTGCCTCCCGTTAGAGCATTTAAAGATGATGATAGTGGCGAAGAAACGTCGATTGTCCCCGATGATGGGGCAAAGGTTGCCGCGTTGGCTTTCAAACTGATGACCGATCCGTTCGTGGGAAAATTAATCTTTTGCCGCGTATATGCCGGCCAGTTAAAAAAGGGAGAGGTGGTATATAACCCTCGCACCAGAAAATCCGAACGGGTGAGCCGCCTGATTTTGATGAAAGCGGATGCGCGCGAGGACATAGAAGTTGCATATTCCGGTGATATTTGTGCCGTGATCGGCCTTAGGGGTGTGGTAACCGGCGACACCCTGTGCGACAGAGGTCTTGATTTGGTCCTGGAACCACCTACATTTCCAGATCCCGTCATTAGCATGTCCATAGAACCAAAATCTAAGGCGGACCAAACGAAATTATCGCTGGGCCTCCAAAGATTGGCAGAAGAAGATCCAACATTTAAGGTTTTTGGCAATCCGGAAACGGGGCAGACGATTATTTCCGGCATGGGAGAGTTGCACCTTGACATCATAAGGGACCGTTTGTTTAGAGAATTTAAGGTTGAAGCCGATGCTGGGCGGCCGCAAATTGCCTATCGCGAAACGATTACGACCGAAGCGACCGGCGAAGGAAAGTTTATTCGCCAATCCGGCGGCCGTGGACAATATGGCCATGCGGTTATTAAGATTGAGCCAGCTGAAAAGGGAAAAGGCGTAGAAGTTGTCAACGAAATCGTTGGCGGTGTCATTCCAAGGGAATACATTAAGCCAACCCAGGAAGGCATTTTAGAAGGGGCTCAGACCGGTGTCATTGCCGGCTATCCGGTCGTCGATTTTGTCGCTCGGATCGTTGATGGCAGCTTCCATGAGGTCGATTCCTCAGAAATGGCATTCAAAATGGCCGGTATTTTTGGTTTCAAGGAAGCAATGCGCAAGGCAAATCCAATTTTACTGGAACCAATCATGCGAGTCGATGTTGCTACGCCGGAGGAATATCAGGGTGACATCGTCGGTGATTTAAATCGGCGCCGTGGGCAAATTCAAGGGATAGAAGCCAAGAACAATCTTACGGTAATTTGTGCATTTGTCCCGCTCGAAATGATGTTTGGATATGCAACGGATGTCCGCTCATTGTCGAAGGGAAGGGCAACGTATACCATGGAGCCTTCGCATTTCGAACAGGTGCCAGCTAGCTTGTTGGCAAAAATTATTGAAAACTCTACGGGAAATAAATAGGAGAGGCTTTGCTATGACAGTAAAAAAAATCAAATCAACCACGAAGCAAAAAATTAGAATAAAGCTCAAAAGTTTTGACTATCGCTTGGCTGACCAGGCGGGCATCGATATCGTTGAGGCCGCAAAACGTTCCGGTGCCCATGTGTCAGGACCAATTCCGATGCCAATCAATATTAAAAAGTTTTGTGTTAATCGGTCGCCCCATGTTAACAAAAAGTCATCGGATCAGTTTGAAATAAGGTCCCACAGTAGGCTCATCGATATTTTTGAGCCGACGGCGGATACCGTTGATTCGCTAAAAAAGTTAAATTTGCCAGCGGGCGTTGAAATAAAAATTGATTTAATGGCTGCCTAATTGAAATTTATGCTTGCATTTTGACCAATGTAAGATTTATAGAAGCTAAATCTAAAGCAGGGGTAAAGGCCTGCCGCTTAGTATGAAAGAGAAAAAGAGAAACATTTTGATGATAGGTAAGAAAGCCGGCATGACACAGCTATATAATGCGGTCGGCGTTTTGGTACCTGTCACCGTCGTTGAGATGTGCAGGACATTCGTTGCCAATGTTAAAACCGTCGATTCTTCCGGTTATTCTGCGGTCCAATTTGGATTTTTTGGGAAAAAGACCAAGGAAATTGATGACAAAAAAGAACTTCCTTCCTTTGACATATTAAAAGAGCTTAGAATTGATGATGTCAATTTGTATGAAGCTGGCACAAGTGTGCCCGTTGATGAATTTGCCAAGGGCGAACTCGTTGATGTGATAGGAAAGACCAAGGGCAAAGGTTTCCAGGGAGTCATGAAGCGCCATGGATTTTCCGGAGGACCTGCTTCCCACGGATCAATGTTCCATAGGCGAGGAGGATCCTATGGACAACGCCAGTGGCCCGGCCATGTTTTTAAGGGACGCAAGATGCCTGGGCATGCTGGCCATGAGCGTCGTACCGTACAAAATTTAGAAATTGTAGACACAAATGTTGAAAAACGACTTTTGATCATCAAAGGTAGTTTTCCGGGGACGAAAGGTGAATATATCGTTGTTCGCCGTGCTAAAAAATCATTGGAGGGAAAAAGATGAAGCTTAAATTTTATGGCAGCGACTTTTCTTCCTGTTCGGAAAGTGATGTTCCTGGTTTCGTGTCACTGGAAGGCGACAAGGGAGTCGCTGCACTAAAGCAGTATTTGGTGGCCCTCGGAGCTAATCTGCGGCAAGGAAATGCCTGTGCGAAGGATAGGGGTGATGTTTCGGGTACCGGCAAGAAACCCTATCGCCAAAAAGGAACAGGTATGGCGCGTCACGGATCCAAACGCAGTCCGATCTGGGCAGGCGGTGGAGTTGTGTTTGGGCCAAAACCACGTGATTATTCGCAAAAAGTCAATAGGCAGGTAAAACGTCTTGCCCTCGCGCGAGCCCTTTCCGATAAAGCTCTCGAAGGAAGTCTATCCGTGGTTGACAAACTAATCTGCGATGAGCCGAAAACGAAGAAATTTAATGCCATACTGGAAAAGGCATTCGCAAGCGGTTCTATTTTATTTGTCGATGATAATTTTAGCACCAACTTTGTTTTGGCATCCAGGAATATCGGACGTGTGTTTATGATCGACAGCCATTCGTTGAACGCATTTGACGTGGTGCGCCATAGAAATGTTATCGTCAGCGACGATGCGATGAAGGCCATAGTGGCTCGCCTAGCTGATAATAAGGAGTAAAATCAAATGGAAAACTTTGGTATTTTAAAAGAAATTTTACTCACGGAAAAATCGAACGCATTGCTGTCGGACAAGCAACAATATGTTTTTGTGGTCGATCAAAAAGCCAACAAGGAACAAATTGCCAGGGCCGTCGAAATGGCGTTTAACGTAAAAGTTGTCAGGGTGAATGTTATAAATTGTTGCGGAAGACCAAAGCGTGTTCGCTCGAAGTCGTCCCGCCGCTATACTTTGGTGGGGAAGAAAAAGAAGGCAATAGTTGTTCTGAAAGATGGGGATAAAATAGATGTTGCCTGATGGCAAAGGAACATAAAATATGCGAGGAAGAAATAAATGGCTATTGTAAATTTAAGACCGATAACTCCAGGACAGCGATTCCTAGTAAGGGCGAATACCGACGTTTCCAAAGTTAATGCGCCTAATAAAAGGTTGACGCAAAGCAAATTGCGCATAAGCGGCCGCAACTGCTATGGGCGGATAACAATGCGCAGGAGGGGTGGCGGGCACAAAAGGTTGCTGCGTATCATAGATTTTAGGAGGGATAAAATCAACATTCCTGCCGTTGTTGAACGCATAGAGTACGATCCCAACCGGTCTGCAAACATTGCGTTGTTGAAGTATGCGGATGGGGAAAAACGTTATATTTTGGCGACTGAAAAAATGTCGGAAGGAGTCACCGTGGTAAGTTCGAATGAACCCCAGGATGAATATGGTGACGGCATGGCTTTGCCTTTGTTTTTAATACCGCAGGGATTAAAAGTTCACTGCGTAGAGTATGAGCCGGGAAATGGGGCCCAACTGGTTCGTGCGGCAGGAACAGCGGCACAACTGGTAGCAATCGATGGCGACAAGGCTACTTTGCGGATGCCGAGCGGAGAAGTTCGCCAGGTTCATTCCCGTTGTCGGGCAACGATTGGGGAAGTTGGTAATGCGGAAAAAGGGAAAACATCCCTTGGAAAAGCTGGACGGAACCGATGGCTCGGTCGACGTCCGAGGGTCCGTGGGGTTGCCATGAATCCTATCGATCACCCAATGGGTGGTGGACATGGAAAAACTTCCGGAGGGGGACATCCCGTTTCTCCGTGGGGGCAGTTGTCAAAAGGCAAACCAACTCGCAGGAGATCTAAGCCTTCAAATAGTTCCATTATTGTTAGAAGAAATGGTAGAAAAGTTAAAAAATGATAAGGTGTAAACAATGACACGGTCGAGAAAAAAAGGTTTTTTTGTTGATGTTAGCCTAGCTGACAAGGTGGCAGCGGCGTTGTCGTCTGGGATTCGGAAGCCCATCAAAACATGGTCCAGAAGGTCCACGGTTACGCCAGATTTCGTTGGAATGACCTTTTTGGTTCATAATGGTAAAAAGTTTGTTGACATTTACATAACCGAAAACATGGTCGGACACAAGTTAGGAGAGTTTGCGCCAACTAGGGTATTTAAATCGCATAATCCGCATACTCAAAAGGCCTAAGGAGAGATCAATGAAAGAAAAGATGCCAGTGAAAGAGCCGGAGGGTCCGAAAGCAACGCTGAAGTATGTTAGAATTTCAGCGAATAAGGTTCGGGACGTGGCTCGGTTATTGAAAGGGAAGCCAGTGCTTGATGCGATGGCATTTGTAAAGTGCATTCGTAGAAAATCTGCAAGGTTGATAGGCAGCCTTTTGCGCAGTGCCATGGCGAATGCGGAAAATAATGATAATTTGGCGGCAAACAAGTTAAAGGTCGAGTCTGTGATCGTGGAGGAAGGTCCCGTTTTAAAGCGTTTTATTCCGGCGGCCCGTGGATCCGCGCATCCAATAAGAAAGCGTATGTCGCACATTCGCCTTGTTTTGAATAATATCGATAAAAAATAAGTTGAGCGTATCATGGGTCAGAAAGTCAATCCTGTAGTTTTTCGTTTGCCGATTCGTCGTGATTGGCGTTCTCGCTGGTTTGCGGATAGCAAGAGTTTTTCAAAATTTTTGGTGGATGATTATAAAATACGCCGTTTCATCAAAACGAAGTTAAAGTATGTTTCCATTGCGCGCATTGACATTGAGCGTTCCGGCGACAAGGTTCGGGTAAAGCTCGCCACTCCAAGGCCAGGCGTAATTATAGGGGTAAAGGGCAAGGAACTCGATAAGTTAACGAACGAATTAAAAGCATTGACCCATTCCGATGTAATAGTCGACGTTCAGGAAATAAAACGTCCCGATTTGGTCGCGCAACTTGTGGCGGAAAATGTTGCAATGCAAATAGAACGCCGGGTTGCTTTTAGGCGTGCTCTAAAGAAAGTTGTGCAGTCGGCCATGAGCTTTGGTGCCGATGGCATAAGGGTTCGCTGCTCCGGGCGTCTGGGAGGTGCTGAAATTGCGAGGACGGAAGAACAGAAGGATGGATGTGTTCCTTTGCACACGCTAAGGGCAAACATCGACTATGGCTTTGCCGAGGCCAATACATCGGCGGGCAAGATAGGGATTAAATGTTGGCTGTTTAATCAAAAGGAGGAAGTGTTTCCCCGGAAGAAATCGGATAAATAGGTGCGGGATCTATCATGAGCAATTTATTACCAGCAAAGACTAAATATAGGAAGGTGCAAAAAGGGCGCAATCGGGGCATTGCGAAAGGTGGAGATACCATTGCATTTGGTGACTTTGCCATACAATCCTTCGAGCGCGGAAAGATTACAGCTTCCCAATTGGAAGCCGCCCGCATTGCTATTAATAGACATCTGAAGAGAAAAGGAAAGGTCTGGATGCGCCTGTTTCCGCAAAAGCCGATTACCAAGAAGCCGGCCGAAACCCGCATGGGTAAAGGGAAAGGCGGTGTAGAGTATTGGGTATCGGTCATCAAACCAGGAAGTATTATTTTTGAAGTTGCTGGCGTATCGGCAACGTTGGCCCGTGAAGCTACGAGGCTGGCCGATTGTAAATTGCCGGTGCATTGTCGTTTTATCTGCCGCGAGGAACAAAATCAGTAAGGGGAAAGTATGAAGAATAAAGATTTTGTTAATTTAACCTACCAGGAAATTTGCCAAAAGGAATTGGAATTGCGTGACGAGCTTATACATTTGAAGTTGAAACGCAAAATTGGGCAGTTGGAAAAAACGCACAGGTTTTCTGAAATAAGGCGGAATATAGCTAGGCTCATGGGCCTGAAAGTGCACAAAAGTAAGGATTAAATTATGGAAAATGGGTGCAAAAGAAATTCTAGAAAATTTTTGGTTGGAAGTGTCATAAAGAAATCCGGCGATAAAACGATAAAGGTTGCTTGCTTTTACAAGACTCCCCATGCGGTTTATCAAAAGGAAGTAAAACGCAAAACCGTCATTTATGTCCACGATGAAGATAACAAATGCAATGTCGGAGATTCCGTCCGCGTTTTTGAAACGAGGCCATTGAGCAGGTTGAAACGATGGCGGGTAGGCAGTGTTGTAAGTACGACTTCCGGTGATAGCGTGTAAATTGGGAAAATATTATGTTACAGCAGGAAAGTATTTTAGAGGTTGCGGATAATGTGGGAGCCAAGCAGGTCAAAATGATCAGGCGGCTTGGCCAAAACAAACGGACCGCTACCGTTGGAGATGTAATCATTTGTAGTGTTCAGTCGAGCATTCCGGAGTCTACGGTCAAAAAAGGAGCAGTTGTGTCTGCCGTAATAGTAAGGACCAAGTATCCGATAAAGCGTGACGACGGAAGTTATTTGAGGTTTGACAGCAATGCCTGCGTAATAATAGATGACAAAAAAAATCCAAAAGGCACTAGAATTTTTGGCCCGGTCGCAAGGGAATTAAGGCAGAAAAATTTTACTAAAATAATCTCATTGGCCCTGGAGGTAATATGAAGCAAGCATTAAAAAGAGGCGATGAAGTTGTTGTCATAGCAGGAGATGCTAAAAATCAGACCGGAAAAGTTCTCAAGGTATTGCGGGAAAAAAGCAAAGTTATCGTTGAAGGTATCGCCATTGCGAAGAAGCACATGCGCAAATCGCAGGAATATCCAAATGGTACAATCGTTGACAAGCCGATGCCAATTCATTTATCAAATGTTGCTCTAAAATTGGCGGAAGACCGGGCGGAAAACACAAAGGGAAAGAATAAAAATGCTTGATTTTTTTAGCAAATTTTTTTGGGTGTTTCGGGTGTAGGAATAATAGATGGATTCTCGAATGAATAAGCCGTATTTCAAGAAATTATATGATGAGCGTATTTCCGCTGAACTCGCAAAGGAGTTTGCGTTGAAGAATTGCCATCAAATTCCTAAATTGGAAAAAATAGTAATAAATTCTGCCATAGGCGCCGATGCGGATAAGACGCTGGTCCAGGAAATTCAGAAAGAAATTTCGCTCATAGCTGGGCAAAAGTCCGTTTTAACAAAGGCCAAGAAAAGCATCTCAAACTTTAAGTTGAGGCAGGGAATGACCGTGGGTGCGATGGTTACATTGCGAGCCAACAACATGTACGAGTTTTTGCTAAAATTGATATTTGTCACATTGCCTAAAATCCGCGATTTTCGCGGTGTTTCCAACAGGATGGATGGGCATGGCAATTACAGCATCGGCATAAGCGATCACACGATTTTTCCTGAAATAAGCATAGATCGAGAAAAAAAGCTGGTCGGAATGGATATAACTTTCGTTACGTCGACCAATGATGATAAGCAAGGGCATGCTTTGTTGTCAAAATTTGGAATGCCGTTTAGGAAAAAATCATAGGACTTAGGGAGTATTTTACGTATGGCGAAAAAATCTGCAATTGCTAGAAATAATAAGAGGATCAGGATGGTAGCCTTCCATGCCGAGCGCAGGAAAGAGCTAAAGTGTAAACTGCTGGATGTTAATTTGTCGGACAAAGAATTTTTCGATGCCCAGAGAAAGCTGGCCAAATTGCCGAGAAATTCTTCAAAGGTCAGGGTTAGGAATAGGTGTGCCATCACCGGACGGGCAAGGGGATTTCATAGGTTGTTTGGGATTTCAAGGCTACAGCTGAGGGAAATGGCATCATTCGGTGAAATTCCTGGAATAACAAAGTCATCGTGGTAATTTAAATAGGATTTAAAGAAAAATGGACGTCGTAGGTGATTTTATAACAATTTTGAGAAATGCTGGAAGGACGCATAAGGCCAGCTGTTGCGTGCAGTGGTCGGCCCTGAAGGACGGTATAGCAAAAATTTTTAAGGATAATGGGTACATAAAAGATTTCTCAAAGGAACAAACGGCCGATGGGCATGTTGTTTTGAAAGTGTTTTTGAAGTATGTCAATGGGATTGCCGCCATCACCGAAATTGGTAGGCTTGGCAAGCCGGGTCGCCGCCAATATGCTTCCAAGGAAAAAATTCCATCGATCCTAGGTGGAATGGGAGAGTGTGTTTTGTCTACCTCCAGGGGTATTTTATCTGGGAAAGCAGCCAAGCAATTGGGGGTTGGTGGCGAGCTGATATGTTACGTTTTATAGGTGGATAATTAAATGAGTAGAATAGGCAAATCTCCCATATGTATTCCGGCGAATGTGAAAGTTTCCATTGACGGTAGTCGCGTTGCGGTTGAAGGCCCATTGGGGAAAAACGAAAAAACCTTTGACGATTCCGTTACCATAAAACATGTGGGCAGTGAAATTTGTGTGCTCTGTAAGGATGAAAATGACAAGCATTCTTGTATGATGCACGGGACTGTTAGGTCGATAGTAAATTCAATGGTTACCGGTGTTGTCAGTGGATATTCAAAAAATCTCGAAATAAGCGGTGTCGGATTTAAGGCAACGGCGAAAGGACAAAATATTTTGGACCTGAGTCTTGGATACTCCCATGAAATTTTATATGCGATCCCAAATGGTATCAAGCTTGAAATCGATCAATCGGGAACGAAGGTCGCCGTAAAGGGTGTTGACAAAAAGCTTGTTGGTCAGGTAGCTGCCGACATAAAGAGGTTTTATCCCGTCGAACCCTATAAGGGCAAAGGAGTGAGAATAGTGGGAGAGTTTGTAAGACGTAAGGAAGGGAAAAAGACGGCATAGTTAAAAAATGTTGTTTGAGGATTAAAATATGCAAATTGATAAAAAAACACGCAGCGAAAAACGGAAAAAGCGAGTCAGAAAGTGCATCTCTGGTACTGCGGCAAGGCCCAGATTATCCGTGAGGTTTTCCGGAAAACACATCTATGCCCAGTGCGTAAATGATGAAGTGGGTCGTACGCTGGTGTTTTTGAGTACCCTAACGAAGGAAGCAAAAGAAAAAAAGGCGATTGCTAATGTTGCTGGGGCGACTTTTTTAGGAAAAGTATTTGGTGAAAAAGCTATGTCTTGTGGAATAAAGCAGGTTGTGTTCGATAGGGGAGGACGAAGGTATCATGGTTGTGTGCAAAGTTTTGCCGATGCAGCTCGTGGAGCGGGCTTGTTGTTTTAGTATTGTAGGGTTCAAGTATGAGTGACTTTAAAAAATCAGACAAAAAGACCGGTAATTTTCGCAAAAGGCAGGGAAATGATGCTGGTCATTCTCCAAAAGCTGAACGGGGAGAATTGAAAGAAAAGGTTATTCATATAAACCGTTGCGCGAAGGTAGTCAAAGGTGGCAGACGGTTTGGATTTGCCGCATTGGTCGTTGTTGGAGATCAAAAGGGTAGAGTTGGTGTCGGATATGGAAGGGCAAAGGAGGTTCCCGAAGCAATTAGAAAAGGGACTGAGCGGGCCAAGAAAAATATAGTATCATTTCAATTGAATGAAGCTACTGTTCCCCACATGGCCGTTGGTATTTCCGATGGTGGTCGTGTTCTATTGCGCCCGGCAGCCCCCGGAACAGGTGTCATTGCCGGTGGCGGTGTCCGTGCCGTCCTTGAAATGTTGGGCATAAAAGATGTATTGACGAAATCGATGGGGTCCAATAATCAAATTGCAGTCGTCAATGCGACCCTAGATGCGCTGCGGAGGATGCGGACATATGCGCTGATCAAACAAATACGGACTGCAGCCGGAGATGAAGTCATATAAAAAGGATTTGACCAATGAAACTTAATGAATTGCCAAGAATTTTAGCTTACTCAAAAAATACCAAGCGGCGTGGTAAGGGTGTTGGTTCTGGCCAAGGGAAAACTGCGGGGCGGGGCCATAAGGGAGGCAAAGCTCGTGCTGGATACAGTCCGGCTCCATGTTGCAGCGGTATTCCGTTCTATAGGCATTTCCCAATCCGCGGATTTTCCAATAAAAGATTTCGCGCACCATTTTCCATCGTAAATTTACAAGATCTCGTTGGTCTTCAATTGGATACCGTCGATAAACCGTGTATGCAGCAGCGTGGGTTGATAAAAAATAGTGAAATTTTTGTTAAGGTGCTTGGGGGAACGACTCTTTCTAAACCAATTACGGTAATTGCCGATAAATTTTCTAAAAGCGCCGTTGAGGCCATAGAAAGTGCGGGAGGCAAGGTTGTGGTTCTGTTAGACAAATTACAGGAAAAATAATTACAAGATGTTTTCGGCTTTTGCAAATTGTTTTAAAATCACAGATCTGCGTAATAGGATCCTTGTTACGCTTGCGTTGTTATTTGTTGCTCGCATTGGTGCAAGTATTCCATTGCCGGGTTTGGATCCACTTCCGCTCACAAATTTCATGATGTCCAAAGCGTCGGCATCGGGCGGGATAATGGACCTTTACAACATGTTTACGGGTGGAGCCCTATTGAAAGGAGCCGTATTTGGGCTTGGTATTATGCCATACATAAGTGCGTCCATTATCATGCAGCTCTTGGGTGCCATAAGTCCAGCGCTGGCCAGGATGCAACATGAGGGAGAAGTTGGCAGGCAAAAGATAGCGCAGTATACTCGCTATTTGACGGTCGTCGTTTGTCTAATTCAGGGATGGTTGCTGGTCATGGCTCTGGCAAATTATCCCGATAAACTTTTCTACGGATTTAATACAAGTCAGTACGGCAATATTATCATTAGAGATGGCGTCTCATTTTTCATAACCTCAACAATATTTTTAACGGCCGGTACGTTGATCTTGGTTTGGATCGGAGAACAAATTTCCCAAGTCGGCATAGGAAATGGAATTTCCCTGCTAATTGCCGCTGGAATTTTATCTTCAATGCCCGGAGCTATCATCCAGGCGGTCAAGATGTTCAAAGTATCCACGGGAATGCCGAAAGTTTTCGGAGTATGGCATGGGGTATTGATGGTGACGCTATTAATTTCGGTCGTTGCATTGATGATATCGGTCACACAGGCAGACAGAAAAATTCCGGTGCAGTATGTTTCGCGCATAGTTGGGCGAAAAATGTATGCAGGCCAATCTTCCTATCTTCCATTAAAAATCAACTATTCTGGCGTCATGCCGGTAATTTTTGCGAGCGCCATATTACTTTTCCCGCAACAAATATTTGCCTACGTGGGAGCTGCGACTGGCATAAGATTTTTTCAAAAAGCTTCCATGGTGCTAAGCCATGGTTCGACGGTTTACTACGTTTTGTATGGTTTACTCATTTTGTGCTTTAGCTATTTTTGGGTATCGATAATGTTTCGTCCCGTGCAGATAGCGGATGATTTGAAGAAAAACGGAGGATACATTCCTGGAATTAAGCCGGGAGACGCAACGGCTACATTTCTAGATTTCGTCATGACTCGCCTGACATTGGCTGGAGCAATATTTTTGACAGCAATAGCACTACTGCCGGATTTGTTGTTTTTTTCGTTTGGCATTTCGTATTCGATTGCACTGTTTTTTGGAGGAACTGGAACGCTGATATCGGTCGGGGTTGTTCTCGAAACTATGAAACAAATAGAAGGCCATCTGTTGCAAAAAAATTATGACGGTTTTCTCAAAAAAATAAAAATTCGCACAAACAGTAAGATTGTATCCTTGGATAACGCGTCCAAGAGTCGCAAAATTATTTACATCGCCATGTCGGCCCTGGTGGGAGTAATTGTTACGTGGTTGATTGTCTGTTACATGAAGGGACATTGCAGATGATTACGATAAAAACAAAGGATGAGATTGTGAAAATGCGCTCGGCATGTGCGATGGCCGCTAGAGTTTTAAACGCAATGGTCGAATATGCCGATGTGGGCGTTAGCACCTACGATTTGGACTGTTTCGGGAGGGATTTGATGATGGAACTTGGAGCCCAAAGTGCTTGTTTTCATTATCCAGGACGCAAATCTCCCTATCCGGCTCATTCCTGTATCTCGATAAATGATGAAGTCGTCCATGGTATCCCGTCGAAAAATGTTTTTTTAAAGGATGGAGATATCGTAAGCATAGACGTTTCCGTATTTTACAATGGATATGCCGGAGATAACACGAAGACCGTGCGCATAGGTAATGTTTCAAAGGAAGTTGAGCGATTTGTTAGGGTGGCCGAAGAAGCCTTGGATCTTGGCATCGCACAGGCGACTGCCGGCAACAGAATCGGGGATATTTCCCATGCCATAGAAGTTCATGCCCAAAAAAATAGATGCGGTATTTTGAGAGATTTTGTTGGACACGGGATCGGCAAAAATTTGCATGAGGATCCCCAAATTCCGAACTTTGGTCCACCGCACACGGGACCAATTTTAAAGCCCGGGATGACGTTGGCCATAGAACCGATGTTGACATTTGGTAATGAAAAAGTTTTTATTGCAGATGATGGTTGGACAGTCAAAACTGTGGATGGAAAATTAGCCGTCCATTGTGAACATACAATTTTAGTTACCGAGATTTTGCCAGAAGTCTTGACTTTGGAAAAAAAATGATTTTGGAATTCGAGTTGTTAAGCAATTTAATGGTAAAAAATTATGCCTCGTATTTTAGGAGTTGATATACCCGATAGTAAAAAAGTTGGATATGCGTTGCAGTATATCCAAGGAATAGGTCCTGCGCGCGCAGAAATGATTTTAGAAGCAACTGGAATTGTTCCCGACATGCGTGCCCGTGAGTTGAACGAAGAACATATCAATAGGATCACTTCTTTCATCAATTCTGCCGGCTGGAAAATAGAAGGTGATTTGCGCAGGGAAATCGTCGCAAACCTAAAAAGATTACAAGCGATAAAATGTTACCGCGGGTTGAGGCATTACAAGGGATTGCCAGTTAGAGGGCAAAGGACGTCGACGAACGCACGTACTAGAAAGGGTGCTCGCAAGACAGTTGGAGTGATGAAAAAAGAGACCAAGTGATTAGAATTATAAAGGGCCTAGATAAATGAGCGAAGATAAAAATAGTGATACAAAAGTTGTTGCCGCGGAAGGGAAAAGCGAAAAACCTGTTTCCCTATTCGATGATGTCATCGATACGACGGTGAGGAAGGCGAAAAAATGTAAAAATATTACCAAGGGAATTTGTAATATTTTGGCCACGTTTAATAACACAAAAGTGTGTTTCGCCAGCCCAAATGGTAACGTAATTTCATGGGCCAGCGCAGGAAAATGTAATTTCCGTGGGTCTAGAAAGTCGACGGCCTACGCGGCACAGATGGTTGTGCAAGACGCTGGCAAAGCAGCAATGTCACACGGTATGAAAGAGGTTAGCATAAGGGTTAATGGGCCTGGCATGGGGCGTGATTCTGCGATTAGGACGATACAATCGTTGGGTCTCATCGTTGATGAAATTGTTGACGTTACGCCGATTCCACATAATGGATGTCGGCCAAGGAAAGTGAGAAGGGCGTAGGTTCCCTAAATATTTAGGAGTTTTTATTTATGGCAAGATACACAGGTCCAAGAGCTAGAATCAATCGAAGATTTGCGATGGCGATTTTCCCTCCAGGAAATGCGGAGGAGCGGAAGCCATATATTCCCGGCATGCATGGGCCGCATTTGCGCCGTAAGGTTTCGGATTATTCGATTGGTCTCATAGAAAAACAAAAAGTCCGCTACATGTATGGCCTGACGGAGAAGCAATTTCGGCTATACTTCAAGGTTGCCAAAGGTAAGCCAGGGATCACAGGGGTCGCTTTTCTAAGGTTGCTCGAAATGAGGTTGGATAATGTTATTTATAATTTTGGAATTGCGAGGAGTCGTGCCGCAGCCAGACAGTTTGTTACCCATGGACATGTGCGCGTAAATGGGAAAAAAGTTAACATCCCGAGTTATATTTGTAGGGCTGGCGAAGTTGTAGAAATTGCCGAAAAGTCTTCATCCCGTCAAATAGTTGTGCGCAATTGCGAATTAAACCGTGCCCGCAGTATCCCCGCGTGGCTCGAATTCAATTCGGCATTGTTGCGTGGTACGGTGAATCGTGAGCCGGAACGTGAGGAGATTTCACAGGAAATAAATGAACAACTCATCGTTGAATTTTATAGTCGTTAATTTTAAGTTTTTTGGAAAATTTTTATGATTAAGGTGTTGCATCAATTTGAATTACCCGATAAGTTGTACAAGGTTGAACAAACTGCGACGGATACCTATACAATGTTTGTTGCCGAGCCGTTCGAGGCGGGTTTTGCCCATAGTCTTGGCAATGCATTTCGTAGAATCCTATTGGGATCAATAGAGGGTGCTGCGGTGGTCGCTGTCACAATGGATGGGGTTAGCCATGAATTTCAAAGTATCCCAGGCATAAAGGAAGATGTCACGGATATTATTCTAAACATCAAAAGGATTTTGTTCAAAAAGGAAGGGAATGAGCCGCTCATGCTCACCATCGATGTTGACCGTGAAGGGACTGTCCTCGCCAGTGATATCATTGGGGATGGAGAATTTGAAATTTTAAATCCGGACCAGGTTATTTGTACCCTGGACAGGAAACAGAAATTTGCCGCGCAACTTGAACTGCGGGTTGGCCGTGGATACTTGCTGGGATCCCAACATGAACGGCGAATGGAAATAGGTTTTCTTCCCGTGGATGCGTTGTTTAGCCCCGTTACACTTGCCAAATATACCGTCGAGGATACCCGTGTTGGCCAAATCACAGACTATGATAAGTTGGTTTTGGAAATTTGGACCGATGGAAGAATTACACCTTCCGAAGCCCTCAAAGAGGCTACCGCTGTTTTACGACGCCATTTGGATGTATTTGATACGGCATCTACGGGAGATATAGCTTTCGAAGACGCCACCAAAGAGGCCGATGATAGCCAAAACCGCCTACGTAAACTTCTTAACATGAGTGTCAATGAGATCGAGCTGTCCGTCCGTGCCGCCAATTGCCTAAATAATGCCAACATTATGACGGTCGGAGAGCTGGTTATGAAAACGGAAACTGAGATGTTGAGATACAGAAATTTTGGCAAAAAGTCTTTGAATGAGATCAAAGAAAAAATGGAAGAGATTGGACTTTCGCTCGGAATGAAAATAGAAGAGCGTTTGTTGGATAGATAAGGATTTTTTAACACAAATTTGAGGGAAAGATGCGCCACGGAAAACATAGATATTTACTGGGTTGTACGAAAGAACATCGAGAGGCTTTGATGGCAAATTTGGCAGCAGCAATGTTGCGCCACGGTAGAATAGAAACTACTTTGGCGAAAGCAAAGGCACTGCGCCCGTTCGTAGAAAAAATAATCACAATGGCCAAGAAAGCGCATTTAACCGAGGATTCTGTCCAGAAGTTACACTATCTCCGCTTGGCAATCGCCCGAGTAAAGGACGAGGATGCCGTGGCTATTTTATTCAACACCAGGGCGAGCGAATTTATTAAAAGAAATGGTGGATATTCGCGGATTTACAAACTTGTACCACGCATAGGCGACGCTGCCAAAATGGCCATTATTGAATTGGTTCCCGGCGATGACGTTGGCTATTCAAAGTCGAAAAAACGAAATGCTCCCAAAACAAAGAAAACTACCAAGTTCAAAAAATCCAAGGAACAACAAGAGGTTGTTTCCAGCGCGGTTGAAACGGAGGCAGCTGATATTTCCGATCAAGGTACATTGGGAGCAGACTCTGCCGATCAAAAATGAGCAAAATTGTATGATTTTTTGTGATTTTTCTTTGATCTTATCGAGTGGTGCTGTCGTTTTAATACTGTTGGCCATAGAAATTGGCGAAAGGGAACTGCGTCTAAGAGGGAATAGTCGACTGTTTTGGTGTAAAAAGTGCGGCGAATTCTATCTAAACAAGCCGGATCTTGAAATCTGCGAATGTCCAATTTGCGGAACAAAAAATTCCAAACTATCGTTCTAGGGG
>JAISRG010000011.1 GCA_031273725.1 Puniceicoccales bacterium | reverse complement strand
TTAATCCACTGGCAATTGTCCAAAATGCCGGCTAACATTTCCGGAGATTTTGCATGTAATTGCGTAATCAGAGCCTTCAACTCCGCGGCTTTTTTCGGAGTTTCGCATATGCCAAGGTTGGTGAATTCAGCAATAAAATCCGCCAATGGAGCATTAGAATTCAGACGCCTAGGCCCAGGAGCAGAAACTGGACTACTTTCAGGATTCAATGCCTTGGTAAGCTCATCTTTGATTCCGGTTATCCTTTGGTCGCCTGTTGTAGAACCATTTAGAATGGTAAACATACGCTCTCTTACGGATTCACCTTTACTATCATTCATCCCACACACTTCCCTCAGTGCTCCATGGGAAAGCCCAGATATCAGGGAAATAAATTTCTCTGGATCTTTACGGCCATTATCCAGGACGAAATTTAACAGTTTGTTTCCATCTGCCGTGAGTGCCTGCTTCAAATCAACGGGATTAAGATTCTCAAATATGCCAGCCGCATATGCAAACCCTCTATTCGTGATGTAGTATAAAATCTTCCCATCATTCCCCTGAAGCACCTTTAACAGGTTGGCGGAATCCAGCTTGGCGAGCACGTCGGTCAAAATTTTAGAATTTTTGTCTATCTCTCTAAGAAAGGCATCCACGAAACTAACTGAACTTCCTTCATCAAGCTTTACATGTCCTTCATTGATCACCTTCAACAACTCGTCGTGGCCGAGATTATCGAGCAAGGGTAGCAGATCTTTAAGGGAAAGCTTCTCTGATAGATTTACCAAAATTCCAGGACCATCCCCATCCTTCTGAAGCACCTGCAATAAATCATTATAGTCGAGCCTGTTTAGGAGGCCTGTTAGACTATTAAAGTCTAGAAGCGCTAGTGGACTGTTCCATTTACCTTGCAATATTTGCAACAAATCTCCGGAACTAAGCCTGTTTAACACGTCGGTCAAAATTTTAGGATTTCCTTCTATGGCTTTTGTATTTATGGCTTTTGTATTGAGGGCTTTCAAGAGTTCTTGTTTTTCTTGTTGTAGTGCCTGAAATAGATCACTAGGATTGAGCCTGTTTAGTATAGGTCTAGGGTCTGCGCTGGCATTTTCATTGAGAAATTCTACAATGATATTCGTCCAACTATGTCGACCATTTCTGTCCTTAAGTAGCTGTAGTAGGTCCTTGGAATCAAGCTTGCCTAACACATCAGTCAAAATTTCAGGATTATTTGAGCTTTTTGCTTCATCTATGATACGTTTCAGCTCTCCGTTGTTATTAGCCCGAAGCTTTCGTAGCAAGTTTTGAGAGCTCTCGGCAATACTTTTCGTATTCTTCTGGCTTTTTTGTGTTGCGTCTTCCGGTGCTACGTCTTCGGAACGTGTATTTGGTTCAGCAGGCTCGTTTTTGGATTCAATTGAAAAATATGTTAGGAATTTTTGGGCTGATTCTCCATTCATCCGTCCTAACCTTAGGAACACATCTAAAATCCATTTTAACAGCCTTCCGAATAAGCTCAAGTTGGAATTGTTAAGTGGAGAAGATTCAACTGTACGGCCTTCTAGGGAGGTGTGCTGTTTTATTAATGAATCTGGCTGGTTAATTTTTGCTCCTGTGGCAAGACGAACATCTCTAGATTCTTTTCCTCCTGTTTGCGGACCACCCTGTATTCCATTTCGTGTGACTAAACTTTCATTACCATTACCCACATTACTCATCATATCCCAATTCCTTCCTGGCGAGAAAGTTATAAGTTAGGCGGCTTTTGTCAACTCGAAAACTAAGCACATTTGTACAAAACCCGAAAAACAAATATGCAACACGCGAATGGCAAAATTAAAGAGGGGAATTAACAGCTAAAACATCGGCACAAATAGCGGAGAAAGCAAGATAAGGTGGCGCCGAATATTTCGCTTTTGTAGAGACTTTTTTTCTGTTAGTATAAATGTTAGGGCGGAGGTGGCCAAAAGCGAGTTCTAACTTGCAATCTAAAAAATTTTACCATCTTCAAGTTGCCATGTTTAAAGTTTTTTCAAATACCGAAGTGGCGAGGAAAACATTCTTCTTTGACAATTGGCGGTGTTTCTGTTCGGGCTTTATGGATTCCCTAACCGAGAGTCTTGCTTTGGTGATTATCCTCCGCATATTCAAGGCTCCCAATTGGATAAAATCGCTCATATTTGCGTCAGGCTTTATGGGAAATCTTTTCACCATCCTAACGCAATCTTGGGCAGCGAAACAAAAACGGTATAAAACAATGGATCTTGGCAAAATATATTGGACCATCGTTTCACTTTTGATTTTTGCTTCAATTTGGGCAACATCGGTCCCATCATTTTCACTCCTAATATTACTTGCCATAATCTTTTCCAAACAACCGATCCCCCTCATGGAGGATGTCTATGGCCAAAATTATTTGCCACGGGAACGGGGAAATCGGCTGGCCATTACTCTCAATTTGTTACTGCTGGCTACCATACTATTTGGACAAGTGGGCGGAAGACTGATGGATTTAAATTTGCAAAATTATAGAATTGTGCTCATTTGTGTGGCACTGGCGGCTACGGGAGTAGCCCTGTCATTTTCTAAAATTCCTTCCAGGTTTCTTCCTGCAAAAGGAGGAAAATCTGTGTTTTCAAGTGTCAAAATAATTTTCACGGACAAACAATTTGGCATGGCACTCCTTTGGTGGTCGCTATCAGGGATTGGCATGCAAATGATGGGCCCACTGCGGACAGAATACCTAATCGATGGCACATGCGGCATGGGAGCTTCAAACTCATTTATAGCCCTCGTATCAATAACCATTCCCATGGTATTCAGAATTTTGAGCACCTTTACCTGCGGCCAAGTTTTCCACAGGCTCAGTTTTATCACCATAAAACTAATGGTTAACCTCTTTCTAATGGCCAGCGTTTTGCTATTTTTTAATACGGAAACGAAATTTTTCATTGCCCTGGCATCTGCCTTTGCCGGCATAGCCCGCGGTGGAGGTGAGATAATTTGGTGCCTGTGGGTTACCCAAATTGTACCGAAGGAAAAATTTAGCCTGTACATGGGTCTCAACGTCGCCGTTACGGGTTTAAGAGGATTATTATCCCCATTCATAGGATATGGTCTTCGCCAATACCTGTCATTGTCCCAAATGAGCTACTTTGCGGCCACGCTCATACTAATTTCATCCCTCGGATTTCTTTCGTTGGTCAAACATCCGCGTTTTGTTACGACACCAACCACGGAATAGTTGGACCATGACAAAACACTTCCGGCAGCAATGTTTTTGTTTGCCAATGGTAAATATTTCAAAAGCTGTAATAAAAATAAACGTTTTGTTAAAGTTAGTATTGATTAATTTAGAAGAACACACATAAAGGACGCTTTGGAGAAGTTTAGGAAGGTTTTAAATTATGAGTAACACTGACACAATGCCAGAATTTGGTAAAATAAGGGGATTTCTATTCCCCATTTATGGTTTCGAAGTAAAAAAAGCATTACCAATGGGGTTGATGTTTTTTTTCATCCTGTTTAATTACACATGCCTAAGGAACATGAAAGATGCCATGGTGGTTACGGCACCCAATTCGGGAGCGGAAGTTCTGCCATTTTTGAAATCACTTTTGGTCATGCCTGGTGCGGTGTTGTTTACGCTGCTCTATGCCAAGGGCAGTGACATCATGGACACCGAAAAGTTGTTCTATGTGACCATCGGATTTTTTATAACATTTTTCGGGATCTTTGGGTTTGTTATCTATCCCAATTTGCATATTCTACATCCAGCAGCAGCCACCGTTGCACGTTGGCAAGAGCATTGTAGCAAATTCATGTATTGGCCATTGGCAATGTTGGGAAATTGGACATTCGCACTATTTTACATGATGGCAGAGCTGTGGGGAAGCGCGACACTATCCCTATTGTTTTGGCAGTTTGCCAATCAAACATGTAAAACTTCGGAAGCTAAGCGATTTTATGCATTCTTCGGATTACTTGCTCAATTTTCACTATTGTTGGCCGGAGAAGTTGCAGATTATTTTTCTAATATTTCTCGCAATGTTCCCAAAGGTGATGATCCCTGGGCAATTTCCCTGCGGTGGCTAATGGGAATAGTTGTGGTATCCGGTATTGTAATTATGGCAATTTACCGCTGGATTTACAAATATGTACTAACGGATAAGCGGTTCTATGATAAGCCGGAACTTCCGGGAGTAAAAAAGAAAAAACAACAAATGGGTTTTTGGCAGAGCATGGTATTTATGGTGACTTCTCCATACGTGTTTATGATTGCCGCATTGATAATTTGCTATGGAATTGGTGTCAATGTAATTGAAGGATTGTGGAAGGGACAAGTAAAATTGTTGCATTCAAATGCCAATGCATTCAATGCATTTATGGGGCGCTATTCATTTTATACAGGGATAGCTTCGATGTGCGTAATGATTATCGGTGGAAATATTTTACGCAGATTTAGCTGGTTCACAGCTGCCGTTATCACACCGACATTGACTTTGGTTGCAGGTAGTTTGTTTTTTTCTTTCATAATATGGAGAAACAGTTTTGTAGATATACTGGCCAAGATAGGAACGAATCCCGTAGCAGCAGCGGTTTCTATTGGGTTTGTGATATTAATTCTGGCAAAATCTACCAAGTATGCCCTTTTTGATTTAACAAAAGAAATGGCTTATATTCCACTTGACGACGAAATGAAAGTAAAAGGGAAAGTCGTGGTTGAAGTCATCGGCGGACGGTTGGGTAAAGCAAGTGGAGCATGGTTGCAATCGGGGCTACTATCGCTTTTCGGGTTACGTATATTCGGAGGTCAGAAAGTTGGATTGATGGATATAGCTCCATACCTATTTGGAATATTAATTACGATTTGCCTGGTGTGGATATTTGCAGTTGCAGCACTTAATAGAAAAATTACGGCGGCAACAGCCACAGCCACTAAGCCATCGGAAACATAGTAACCATTGTAGCTTTTATACAGACCTGTCCTCGGTATGTTGCCGAGGACTTTTGTTATAGATAATTCAGTTTTTGTTCGCAAATCGTATGAAATTTATCATATAGCCTGCCAAAAGGATTTGTAAAAAACGCAATTTAATTATCATATGCCATTAACCAAGACAGTATTATCTCTTCTTCAACCAATTGAGGCAATTGCTTCGCCAATAAAGCCAAAATTGAAAAAGCTTTCTGACATTCGGGCTGTAATTTTTGATGTTTATGGGACACTGTTTACGACTAAATCTTCTCATAGCTCTCTGCCAGAATCTGGGACACAATTCGATGGAATCATAGTCGAAGCTCTTGAGGAAGCTGATTTTGACGTGTTTGAACATGATGTAAGTTTGAGTAATTTGTACATGGAGCATATTAGGGCACATTATGGTATTCGGCAGGCAGAAGATATAGCGTATCCAGAGATTAACATTTGTGATGTTTGGCAGGATTTTTTAAATGAATTATTCGTTGACGGCATCATTGATGGAGATTTGACAGAACGCTCAATCCGTCGTGTAATAATGTGTTATGAATGCAAAGTTAATCCGGTATGGCCGGTGAAAAGATCCCTTGAATTTATAAGAAATTTGCAAGATAACGATGTATACTCCGGAATAATAGCAACTGCCCAATTTTATACACCAACAATAATGGAAATATTATATCAAAATAGCCTTGAAACACTTGGATTCAAACGATCCATCTGCATATGGTCATATGAATATAGGCACAGAAAACCATCTCCGGTATTATTTGATCTATGCGAAAAAAAATTACGAGACTTTGGAATAAATCCACAGGAAGTCATATACGTTGGCAATGACATGTTCAATGATATACTGCCAGCCCGTAAAGTTGGCTTCAAAACAGCGTTTTTTACAGGAAATGCCAATTCAACACGTTTGCATGAAGATATCGCAGAATGTGCAAACATAAAACCGACAATCATTTTTAACAGCTTTGACCAATTAGCGAATTGTATTTTCCAATAACAAATTTATAGTCGATCAAAATAAGTTTGCCTTTTGGAAAAAAGAGAAACAATGTAATATCCAAAGAAATGGAAAAATGGCAAGAGCATATGCATTAAATTTAAGGGAAGATGTGGTAGGGTTTGTTTGGTAAACAACATTTAAAGGAAAAATGATTTTATATTTCGAAAAAATCATAGCATTTGGTAGATCGTTAACAGTCTTTTCAAAAAAATTTGAAAATAATTCGTAACAAGCTTTTATTTAAATTGTCGTCGCTATTTGGTAATTCCGAGGGTCGACCATGGAATTTGATTTCCATTGTTGCCATAATTGTTTTATTGTTTATAGGGATAGCTGCGATCTATTCTGCCCATAGCTATGCGGGAGGTAAACAGTGGTGCGTGCAAATTCTCTGGACGTCGATCGGGTTCGTTATTTATTTTGTCGTATCGAAGGTCGACTATTCTCTATGGCGCAATAATGCCCATTGGATTTATTACATCAGTGTCGCTTTGCTAATGTTGGCATGGTCTCCGCTTGGGAAACGACACTATGGTGCAGTAAGGTGGGTAAAAATTTTTGGCATTACCATCCAACCATCCGAACCGGCAAAATTAGGATTTCTGGTGATGTTGGCGGCATTGATGGCAAGGCTTGAAATCAGATCTTTTTGGGGATCAATTAAAAATCTTGCAAAGTTTTTCGGTGTGTTTTGCATACCAACAGTACTGGTGTTATTGCAACCCGATTTGGGGTCTGCGCTAACATTTCCTGTGATATTTTTTGCGATGTTATACGTTTCCAACTTATCGAAAAAGTTCTTCGCCTGTGTTTTTGTGGGCATGCTAATACTATTATCGATAGTCGCAGTTGATATCTATGGGTATAGAAACTTTCTAGATAAAAAAAATCTGGGTGATCAAACGATGACAACGAAATATGAAGATCGATCATGGTTCCCGATGAAGGACTATCAACGGGATAGGATAATTGCATTCATGTTTCCCGATGTGGTCGATCCCGACGGCATAGGAATCAGTTGGAATTTGCGACAATCACTAATAGCGGTAGGATCAGGAGGGTTAAATGGCAAGGGCTTTAATAATGGAACTCAGGCCAAGTTGGGATATCTTCCGAAATCCATAGCTTCAAATGATTTTGTGTTTTCTGTAATAGCAGAAGAAAGAGGGTTTGTGGGAGCATTGATAGTAATATTATCATATGCTTTAGTTATATGGAGTGGATTACGGACAGCAAATTGTGCACGCGATGAATTTGGGACATATTTATGTGTCGGCATCAGCATGTTATTTTTAGCACACATTTGCATAAATATTGGGATGACCATAGGATTAATGCCGATTACCGGAATCCCTCTTCCATTTTTAAGTTATGGGGGGTCTTTTTTATTAACTTGTTGTTTCTTGCAAGGGCTAGTGCAAAGCGTTTATCGTCACCAAAGTAATTTTACATGAAACAGCATACGAAATCAAGTTCCCTTCCTATAAATATTAGGAATACAAATGAGAGATATCGAAGAGAATCGAAGTGAAACATTTTTCAATCATTCACTTGGCCAAAGCAAAGAGTTTTCGCTAGAGAAAATAAAGAAAGAGGCCTCTGTAAGGGCAAAACAGCAGCCGGTAATACAAAGAATTATAAGGTCTTTGGTTAACCCAAATAAACCATTTCGCGAATTGATTTTGAGTTGTGAACTAACGGAAACCCGCGTTGCACTACTCTGTGATGGCATATTGGAAAATTATGAATTTGAATATTTGAATGAACAAAACTTTGTCGGGGCAATTTTCCGTGGAAAAATTCAAAATCTAGAGCCGGGACTAAAGGCTGCGTTCGTTGAAATTGGAGAAGAAAAAAATGCTTTCCTCCACTATTGGGATATTTTGCCAGAGGCCAATGACAAGACATTTGAAGTTATTCGGAAAAATCCATCGAAGAAGAACAAAAGTATTACCATCAAAGATATTCCCAATTTGTACCGCATTGGTACAGACATCATGGTCCAGGTCATAAAAGACCAAATCGGAAGTAAGGGGCCGAGGGTAACAACAAACATTTCTCTACCCGGAACATGTTTGGTTCTGATGCCGTTCGCCGGAGAGTGCGGGATTTCGAAGAAAATAGAGGATCCAAAGGAAAGAAATCGCCTAAGAGATATTCTACAAAAGCTAACTATCCCGGAGGGTATGGGTGTTATTATTCGCACGGCCGGAATTGGGAAAAAAGCACGATATTTTGTCAGGGATTTGCATATTTTAATTCAAGAATGGCAATCGATTCTTGCTCGCTATGAACAAAATACCAAACCAACCCTCATACACAATGAGCCGGATTTGATAGAGCGCACGGTTCGTGATTTTTTAACCGATGACGTCGACAGGATAATCGTCAACGATCGAGCGGCATTTGACCGTATGGCAAAGTCCGTCTCTGCCATTTCTCCCCGTTCAAAGCAAAAGTTTCACCTGTTTACGGAAAATATTCCGTTATTTGAACGGTTTAACGTGGAACGGCAAATTGACCAGACCTTTGCCCGCCGTGTCCCATTATCATGTGGAGGGGAAATTGTCATCCATGAAACCGAAGCGCTAACCTCCATCGATGTCAACACTGGGAATTTCAAATCCAAGGGGAAAGACGCTGGCAATTTCATTTTTAACTTAAATTTTGAGGCTGGGAAAGAAATTGCAAGGCAACTACGCTTGCGAAATATCGGCGGCCTGATTGTGATCGATTTCATCGATATGATCAACAGAAAGGACCGCACCAATATTTTCAATCTCATGCGCAAGGAGCTATCCAAGGACCGTGCGAAAAATTTTGTACTGCCAATTTCACAGCTTGGACTAATGGAAGTTTCCCGCCAACGACACTCGCAAAGCAATAGCAGCGAGATGCGCGCCATTTGCCAATATTGTGATGGTGATGGGTTTATCAAATCTCCACGAACCATGTGCAATGAAATTTATCGTAAGCTCGCCGAATTTCTACAACAAAAGCGAGAAAAATTGCCCAGTGAAACAAAAATTGAGTTCAAAATTTCATTGAATAGCGAAGTTTTAGAACGCATGAAAAACGATGAGAATGTCCTTATTTCCATGGAGAAAAAGTTCAACGCCAAGCTGTTATTTCGCGCAGACTCGTCATTGCACATAGAAAGCTATAAGATTGCCGATATAACCAAAGTAGATAAAGACTAAATTTCACCGCGAGGAGAAGGCCAAGTAGGTTAAAAATAAGCAAATAAAGAAGGGAAGGGTATTGTGCCTATGGTACCCTTACACCCTCACAAAATCAGAGGGAAGATAGAATTTCCGAGGATTGGTCGAGGACGCTGTAATATGGCGGCCATTCCGAGTTTGAGAAGGCTATAACAATGTCCCAGTGATTTGAAAAGTTTTTTTAGTGAACTTTATGAAATGTCCGAGAAAGACCATCAATGC
>JAISRG010000060.1 GCA_031273725.1 Puniceicoccales bacterium | reverse complement strand
CCTGGTGGAGCCGATCGGGATCGAACCGACGACCTCGTCATTGCGAACGACGCGCTCTACCAACTAAGCTACGACCCCACTATCAATGATAAATGTTAATGCAATTTATATAAAAATGTCAATACGCCATCAATTGAAGATTGTCCAAAATCGAAGAGAAATATTCATACTCATAGAGACCAAAGTCGGTTGGGCTTAAAATGCATAGCCGATTAGAATAATTTTGCCATCTTCCCGGTCTTTAAAAAAGGGTAATTTGTGAATCTTCGCGGAAAGTGTTGGATTTTTTATGCCAGATATTTTTTAGGAAGACGTTGCCTTCTTCTTCCAATTCCTTTAGTACGTCTTTGGCTCGGGAAATGACTCCACTGGGAATGCCCGCCAGTCGAGCGACATGGATACCGTACGACTTGTCTGCTGCCCCATCCAGAACCTTTCGCATAAAAATTATCTCATCGTTCCACTCTTTAACTTCCATCTGAAAATTTTTCATGCGCGGAAGAGTTTGGGATAGCTTTGTCAATTCGTGGTAGTGGGTAGCGAACAGTGTTTTTGGCCCCCCATTTTCATCACTGTGGAGGTATTCGATGACCGCCCAGGCAATGCTTAGGCCATCGTAGGTACTTGTGCCGCGGCCCACTTCATCTAAAATTATCAGGCTAGAATTTGTCATATTGTTCAAAATATTGGCAGTCTCCGACATTTCTAACATGAACGTCGATCGTCCACGCGACAAGTCGTCGCCGGCTCCAATGCGCGAAAAAATTTTGTCAATGAGGGAAAGCTTACATTTTTTGGCGGGGACCCAGCATCCGATGTGAGCCAATATGGCAATCAGGGCGACTTGGCGAATATATGTGGACTTGCCTGCCATATTTGGCCCGGTGATTAGGGCAATCTGGACACCATCATTTTTTAGCCTTAGGTCATTGGGAACAAAATTCGAAATGTTTTCGAAATTATCCGAGCCTTCACGCTTCAGCATTTGCTCAATAACCGGATGTCGACCATCTACGATTTCCAAGCAATCTTCGCCGACTATTTCTGGGCAACAATAGTGGTACTCCCTGGACAACTCTGCCCATCCACAAAAAACATCCAATTGGGATAACGCTTTGGAAGCCGCTAGCAGATCCTGAAAATTTTCCAGCGTCTTGGCAACCAACTTGTTGAAAATTTGTTCTTCCAATTCGATTGCCAGAGTTTGGGAATTTAAAATTTCTATTTCCTTCTTTTTTAGTTCATCCGTGGTGTATCGTTCCGCGTTAACCGTTGTTTGGCGTCGAATGTAGTAATTGGGGACCAGATGTAGGTTGGATTTGGTGACCTCGATAAAATATCCAAAGGCTCCATTGTATTTGACTTTTAGGCTTTTGATGCCCGTTTGCGACTGTTCCTTGCGTTCGAAATCGTTGATCCAGGATTTGCAATTTGTCGATAGGTTACGGTATTCGTCGAGCTGGGCATCGTAGCCTGTTTTTACGTAGCCACCGGACAACAGGTCGGCTGGCAAATTATCGCCCAATGCGGATGATAGGAGCTGCTTCAATTCATCGCATGGGTGAATTTGTTCGGAAAATTTTCCTAGTTCTGGAACCTTGCTCGCTTCCAGGAAATTTTTTAGGGTAGGGAATTGTTCGACGGTCAGCTTTACTGCATTTAAATCCCGTGGATTTTTCATGCGGTTTTGCAGGCGTGTTAAAATCCGCGATAGGTCATGGGTATTTTTCAAACAATTTCGAACATTAACCTGCAAAGCCTCATCCTCCCAAAATGCACATACGCAGTTTTGCCTCCGCATAATTTCATTCTTTTGCAAACTTGGTTCAATTAAAAACTTTTCCAATTGCCTTGCTCCGGATGATGTCGTTGTGCGGTCGATGGCATGTATGAGCGAACCAATTTTTTGGCCGGATACGGAATAAAAGATTTCCAAATTTTTGATCGTAGAATTGTCGATTTGGACAGATTCTTGCGGTTTATACAGCCGAATTGATTTGATATTCTGCGGTTTCTGCCGGAAATTTTCTTCGGCATAGTGGAGGAGGGCTCCAGTGGGACCCAGGGCAGGATAATCACTCGAAGTAATTCCATAGCCGTCAAAATTTAATACTCCCAGGATTTCTTTGGCAACGTTTGCACCGTGAACCTCGTCGAAATAAAACTCCGGTAACTCTGAAACGGTGCGCCTTTTTATTAGATCATTTAGAGATTCTTGAACGTTTGTATCTAGGTTTTGCCATTGGGACTGTGAATTTTCCGGAACTATGATTTCGGTCGGATTCAACGCAAAGGCAATGGGCAGCAATTGCCGTGGATTGCGTGATGTTGCGATTTGCAATTCTCCCGTTGAGGCTTCAAGCCACGCCATGGAGAATTCATTTTTTTTGACACTAATTGCCAGAATATATCTATTCTGCTTGGCCTCCAGTTGCTGTTCCGAAAGTATCGTCCCCGGCGAAAGAATCCGCACCAAAGACCGTTTTACGAGATGCCCCGGTTTGGGAACACCGGTTTGGTCGCAGACGGCAACTTTGTATCCACGGTTTAGGGTCCTATTTATGTATGACGTCGCAGCGTGGTAGGGAATCCCTGCCATTGGCATGGTTCCGCGCCGAGTTAATGTTATTCCCAACAGGCGTGCTCCAATTTCCGCATCTTCGTTGAACAGCTCGTAAAAATCGCCGAGGCGGAAAAATAGCAATGTCTTTTTCGGCAATGTTTTTTTAATTTCCAGATACTGCCGCATCATTGGGGTTGATGATTGGTCATTTTGCATCGATTTTCCCTAAAATATGGGCAACTACTTTGATTACAAACAAAATTTTGATATTTAGTTGCGTTCTAGAAATGAACATCCCAGTATTACCAACACACATAAAACGATAAACCAATCGATTTTGTGAGCCGAAAGTGCATTGTCTTTTTCCCAGGGAGAAGATTTTTTTTGGAAAATTGCTAGTATCCATTTGAGATATACGTATCCTAGGGAGTAGAAACAAACGATGTACACGATGAAACTCCAGATACGCCCGGAATTATAGACAGCTCCTAAAAATGCTGTTCTCCAGGAAAACCCCTGCAAAGGTGGTACTCCCAGCAAAAATGCCATCGCCAAACATAGTGGAAGGGCAACAACCTTTTTCCCCCAAAAAAGTCTATAGAAGTTTTCGATATACACCGCTCGTTGGGCGCATTCCAATTCTTTTAAAAACCCAACCGCCAATAGAATCGCATTACTGGCCAGGTATGGGAGAAAAAATATGGCGAGGAATTTCTGTGGATTTTCAAAGGGTAGGCTAATGGCAAACATGTTTACCAAAAAAACAGATTGCGCCAAGTCCGTACGTTCAAAAAACCTCGAATAATTTTCCGCATATAGGGCGAAAGCTACGGATAGCAGCATGGACAAATTCAATAGGATGAAAGACATCCTAAAAGATTCCAATCCGGTAAAATACAGAAAGAAGGCTAGCAAAACTTTACTACCAATATTTAATAGCAACCGCACAAACAGAGAACTCGGCCGCAATGGATCAGGCAAATTTCCCAGTGCGTATAATACAAAAAATACGGGTATCGTTAAAATATTCATTCGCAATAGATTCCAACATGGATAAAGATTTTTTATCCCATGCAAATGTTTTTTATTTGCGGCGAAAACAGCTTGGTCACGCTTTGAGCGTGTGACTTTCAGCAATGCCATCGCAGTGATTTTTCTGCTAGCCGCAACACAAATTAAATATGTTGCCATTTGGGCCATCGATTGGTAGTTTGATACCTAAAGTGTTGAATTTATTGGCGGATAAAAAATGACAATCCAGGGCATTGTGCAAGAAATCAAATCGTTTGGAAGCGCATCCTCCGCAAAACAATGTGAACGGTTTTTTCAAGTGGGGCCGGGTCAATATGGGTATGGTGATAAATTTTGCGGTGTGAGTGTTCCGGGCCTAAGAAAAATTGCAAAAAAGTATCACGATATTTCGTTCAATGAAATCGAGCAGTTGCTGCAAAATTCATTGCACGAAGCACGCTTTGTCGCCCTTGTTTTATTGGCCGAAAGATTTAAAACGAACCCGGAAAAAACGATCCACATCTATCTCGGCAACACTAGATTCATAAACAACTGGGACCTGGTAGATGTTTCTGCGCACAAAATTTGTGGAGCCTATTGCCTAAAAAATGATGATACGGATATTATTTGGAAGTTGGCAAAATCCGACAATCTGTGGGAAAATCGCATCGCCGTAGTGTCATCATTCGCATTCATCAAAGATGGCAAATTACAATTAACGGTTGACCTGTGTAAACATTTTTTCGGCCACCCACATCACCTCATCCATAAAGCGTGCGGCTGGATGCTACGCGAAGTGGGGAAAAGAGATCAATCCCTGCTCCTGAATTTTGTTAATTCCCACAAGCTGCCGGGAATCATGAAATCCTACGCACTGGAAATAGTACGAAAAAACACCAAAGGTTTTTGAGAATATTTTATGGACGCCATACTTCTAGTGAATAATACTTTTGTACCATTTTAGGCTCTTGTATCGCCTGTACAGCAGCAAAAGGCAGGTAGACATACAGCAGGTGGACAGCAAGTGCACAAATATTGCAGAATTTAACATGTTAAACGCGTATAGCAGTGCGACCGGAATAACAACAAAGCTCCAAAGGCATGCCAGGTTGGTAATATTTAGATATTTCGTATCGCCACCGGATACCAGTGTGCCCCACAGGATGGCGCATTGGGATTCTATCGTTATGTTAACGAACTGTATTTTAAAAATTATCGACAGGGTTGGGTATAGGCGTGTGATGTCTTCGTTTATGGTGCCTAGGATTCCACAAAATAAACGGGGAGAAGCGAGCAATGGTAGCATGAAGACAAAGCACAGAATTAATGTTATGACCGTTAATTTTTTGAGGACTATTCCAATGGACGTCAAATTATTTTTCCCTATGAAATTGGCAGAAATTGTTGCGATTCCCTTTGATAAGCTATCGCAAATAAAAGCGATCAGTACGTAAACCGTTGTGGCGATCCCATGAATTATCGCCAAATCTCTTGATACATGGCTTAGGGCAGCAAACACCAAATACCATGAAAGCAATTCAGCTCCTCGCCCAAGAGACATCGGTAGGCCAATTTTTAAACATTTTCCAAGTAATTTTTTGTCAAATTTATAATTTTTGGCCGTGTTAAAATGCTGCCTATTTTTAGGACTCCAAAAGCCAGCCGCGAGGATTAAAATTTGTACGGTCTCGGAAATAATTGTTGCCACCGCAGCTCCCTTGCACCCAAGGCTAGGAATTATATCCCGAAATCCGAAGACGAGCAAATAATCTAGGACAGCATTGAGAAGATTTCCTGTGATAACAATGGTTGTTATGATCTTCGTTTGTCCACGACCGATAAAAAATCCCGTGAACGCAGCTGCCAGTCCAGGCATCCAGCAAAAATATGTGAGCAATTGTTGGTAAGCAACGCCGTCCTTGGCATAACATTCTGGAATCAGATTCAAATACTTCGAAAAATATCCAATTGGAACATAGAAAATCGCAGCAAACATTACCAGGTATATCATTTGCCAGACGGGAGCAGCGATTTTATCATACTTACCGGCACCATTATATTGCCCGACAAAAATTTCCGTAGTTCCCGTTATTGCCATCAAAAGGAACACGTAGAATCCCGCCAGGTTGCCACCCAACATGGCCGCATTCATCGCATCCAGGGAGTACCGCATCAGAATGAAGCGATCTATCAAAAACATCAAATTTGATGATAAGCACGATAAAATTAGTGGAATTATAATCTTCAATATGCCAGATGCGGAAGTATCTATCTGTATTTTTTTCGTAAAACTCATATGGCCGTTGCTTCTCAACTCGAGAACTTTTAACAACTGATCTTCTTTCTTGTTTTCAACAATTCCTTTGGAAAAGAAATTGGAAGTCAAGGAAATTGGGAATTGGTGATGCGTTGAATAAAGTTTTGACAAAAAAAATGATGTATGCAGATAGTGGTGTCTTTGCAATTCGTGGGGAAATAAATGTTCATCGATGAGGTTCATAATGTGCGGTTAAAAGCTGGCAATGGTGGCAATGGGTGTTTGAGTTTCCGCCGGGAAAAATTCATACCCAAAGGAGGCCCCAATGGTGGAGATGGAGGCAATGGGGGAGATGTGATTCTTATCGGCGATGAAAA
>JAISRG010000021.1 GCA_031273725.1 Puniceicoccales bacterium | reverse complement strand
ATAGTAGACATAGTAGACATAGTAGACATAGTAGACATAGTAGACATAGTAGACATAGTAGACATAGTAGACATAGTAGACATAGTAGACATAGTAGACATAGTAGACATAGTAGACACCATGGAGCTTGCATTGTATGAATTGGCCCAAGATATTACTGCAAAGGTAAGACAAATTTTGCCAGAAACAGAACTAAAATGAGAGTTTTTTATGCGATGATTTCATGCTTTTTCATACAAAAGTTTTTGCACATGTCTGTCAGGTCTTGCAGTGTCATAGCTCGATGAATGCAATATGGAAAGCTTCCCAAAGGATCTACAAATTCAGCAATTAGAATTGCATATTTTTTTCATCGACGAGGTTTTTGAAAATCTGTAAGTCCAAATTCTTCGGAAACGTTTTGTAATTTTTCGATGAAACCCAAATAGTCTTCTCCAGCCGGAATAAAAACTTTGGCCTT
This sequence comes from Puniceicoccales bacterium, assembly GCA_031273725.1. Classification (GTDB taxonomy): domain Bacteria; phylum Verrucomicrobiota; class Verrucomicrobiia; order Opitutales; family JAIRKQ01; genus JAIRKQ01. Next base: position 9,178 of record JAISRG010000021.1, on the reverse strand, counting down.
GTTGGCTAATTCGTTAATTTGACGAAATATCCAGGGGTTAGATATTACTGCCCGTCCAATCATTACACCGTCAGTATTGGTTTCTTCGATAGTATTTACGGCTTCCTGGGCTCTTGTGACGTCACCGTTGGCAATTACGTGACAATGCAGGGCAGCCTTGCTAATTTTTACATATTCAAAATTAGCGGGTTCGTCATACATCCCCTTTACGATCCGTGCATGTACGTATACTGCAGACAGCCTGTGTTTCATTACGTGATCCAGAATGATATCAAATTCCTTGGGATCCTTGTAGCCAATGCGGGCTTTTACGGAAATTGGAATGTCGATTTTATTGGATAAGGTTGAAATAATGTCATCCATGATATTCAATTCCGTGAGTAAAGTCCCTCCCACACCTTTTCTGCTGATTTTTGGCATTGGGCATCCACAATTCAAGTTAATCGATTTGATTTTATAACATTGCAACTCTTTGGCTATTCTGAGAAAATGTTCGAATTCCTTTCCCAGCAATTGTATGTTCAAATCTGCAACACTTTTCCTGTTTTCGATCAAATCTATTATGTCGTTCGTCGCAATTGCCGTTGGGTGCACTCGTAAAAACTCAGAAATATATTCATCGGGCTCTCCACAATCACACAGTGTGTCCGTAAAATGGCGTGTGGTTACAGCTTTCATTGGTGCCAAACTTGTAAAAAATTCGCTTTCGCGTTTATTCCCTCGCATACATAATAATCTTGAAATGAGCCATTGATTCAAATTGATGTGCACCACATGGTGATTGTTCGAATCTTTGTCATATTCGTGTGTTTACTTTTGATCACAACGGATATCAATTGTGCTCCGATTATATGAGGCACGAAGAAGCATGATATCATTATTAAAAATGTTTCAGTTCGCCAATTTGACGATGGTGCATTCAAAACAATAGGGGAATATTTCGGCGACAAGAAGGAACATCAATATTTTCGCTGCATAGCGCGGGATGATGAGAGTACTAGGACAGGTACCTATTTCATAGTTGGGTTAAATAAATTCATTACAAAACTTCCCAGGGAAACATTTGTTAAAATTTACGTCATAACGTCTTTGAGGGAAGGCATACTCTCGTTCAAGTGCAGGGTTCCCGACGATAATAGGCACGCTTTCGTGACAGAAATCTACTGTGGCATAACATCAACGCCGATAGATATCACGAATCTAAAAGCGTGGAAGGTGGAACTCGTCGACAAAAATGACAAAATTCTTTGTTCGAAACAAAGTTATATGTGGCAATAAAGGCGATCGCAGGAATTGGCGATATAACATCGCAGGTGGGCCAACATTAATTTAACACAATGTGACAAAATACAAAGACCTTAAAAGTAAACATTAGCCTGTGTGTCGAGGGCAGACATCACGTGGGTTGGCGTAAGTTTTTCCTTGGAAAAAAATTCTCCCATTGTCTCGGAGGAAACTTCTCCGTGGGCTTTGGTGATGTCTCTCGCTGAAATACCGGATAAAACAAGGATACTGTCGATGGAACACCCCAGGTCATCACTGGCATTTTTAGCTCCCCAAATATCGGTTTCTAGGGAATCTCCCACCATGGCAATATGTTTTTTACAAATATCTTCCAGAGAAATTCCCATGGTCGCTGCCAAATTTTCCAGGGCATGGCGATAAATTTGTGGATATGGTTTGCCGATTGCAAATACTTCTCCTCCCATGTTTTCATATGTTTTTGCCAAAAGGCCCTGCTTCACCATTGGCTTCGGCACATACTCTTCGGAATCTGGGTTTTCCAAAACGGCACACAGCGCAATCTTATCTGGATTGGCGATGACAACCGGCTTTCCCTTGTCCAGAAAACATTTCAGGGCGGGAACAAAAGGTTCCACCGCCGTGGATTCCCAAAGCCTGCCATTGTCATTAACATGGGCAACATATAAATGTTTTTTCATTGCATCTGGCATTTTATCATATTCATCATCCGAAAATTGCACAAGGGATATGTAGACAAAATCGGCTTCGTCCAAATTGGATGTTTTTTCAAAGTCAGTTCCTGAAAAAGCGGCATTATTTTCCGTTCCATAGACAAAATACTTTTTCGGATTTTTAACCGTTTTGAGGCGTAATTTGTGATTTACCAAAATATCGTGGAATGCATTCCCGGAAGTGACGAAATCTGTAAAATGCATCCCTGCCAAAAGTCCCTTGCTCTCAAATTCCTTCGTTACCATTTTTGAAACGAGGGACATGTTTGATAGTATGACAATCTTTTTGTCCCGTGCCATTAATTTGGCTAGCGCATCAAGAGCCGCCGGAAATAGGTGGACCCCGCTCCAAATAACCCCGTATAGATCAACCAACAGAATATCATAACTGGATAACAATGCTTGTCCTATCATGGTTGGAAGATCTAGTGGAGATTCTGCCAATGTCAAACCGGAAAACTAACCATTGTTTAATGGTGACCGCATTGGTCAAACTGCAAAGACGATCGCATCTTGAATTCTGCTTGCTTTCCGTCATTCCACTGTTGCACAGGTCGTAAATACCCAACAATTCTGGAATAAATTTCTGTCTTTTTGTTGCAATGGGGACAAGTTTTTTGTTCGCCAGCTAAATAGCCATGTTCCGGGCAAATGGAAAAGGTTGGGGTCAACGAATAGTATGGCAGTTTATAATTTTCTGCAATTTTCCTGACGAGATTTTTTACCACTTCGGTATCGGATATTCTTTCCCCAAGAAATGCATGGACAACCGTTCCGCCCGTGAACTTTGTCTGCAATTCATCCTGGTGGTCCAAAAGTTCAAACAGATCATCCGTAAAATCTACGGGAACATGGATAGAATTGGTATAGAATGGAACATCATTTTGCTCGGACTGATTTCGTTCATTGGCTGCCGTTATATTTTTGAACCGAGATTTGTCCTTTTTCGCCAACCGAAATGACGTCCCTTCGGCTGGTGTTGCTTCTAGGTTATAGTGATTTCCTGTCTCTTTTTGGAATTTAATGATTTTTTCGCGCATGAAGTCTAAAACCTCCAGGGCGAAAGCTTTTCCGGCTTTACTCGTTATGTCCTGGTTTAAAAAATTCGCACATGCCTCATTCATTCCAACCAATCCAATGGTGGAAAAATGATTCTTCCAAAATTGCCCAAACCTAGACTTGATGTCTTTCAAATAAAATGTCGTGTAGGGATACAAATTCGATGTCGTCAATTTTTCCAACAGTGCCCTTTTGATTTCCAAACTGTCCTTTGCAATATTCATCATCGTCGACAGGCGATCGAAAAATTCTTCCCTGGTTTTTGACAAATATCCAATTCTTGGAAGATTTATCGTAACAACTCCGACACTCCCAGTTAACGGGTTTGCTCCAAACAAGCCACCACCGCGCTTTTCAAGTTGGGTATTATCAATTCTTAGGCGACAGCACATGGAACGGGAATCATCCGGGTTCATATCTGAATTGATAAAATTGGAAAAATAGGGAATGCCATATTTTCCGGTCATCTCCCATAATCCTTTCAAGTTTTCGTTGTCCCAATCAAAATCTTTTGTCAAATTGATAGTCGGGATTGGAAATGTCATGATACGTCCACGGGCATCGCCTTCTCCCATAACTTCAAATAGCGCACTATTGAACATGTCCATTTCACTCTGGAAATTCGAATATTTTTCCTGTTTGAATTCGCCGCCTATTATTATCGGCTCATTGGCAAAATGTTTTGGACAAAATAGGTCGAGTGTTATGTTTGTGAATGGAGTTTGAAATCCTACGCGGGTCGGCACGTTGATGTTGAACACAAACTCTTGCAAAGCTTGTTTTACTTGGTCGAATGATAAATTATCATACCTAATAAAGGGAGCTAGCAGTGTGTCAAAGTTTGAAAATGCTTGCGCTCCAGCTGCCTCCCCTTGCAGTGTGTAGAAAAAGTTTACCACCTGCCCCAACGCCGTTCTAAAATGTTTGGGAGGATATGCTTCCGTTTTACCAGCAACCCCACAAAAACCTTCCTTTAGCAGAGATGCCAAATCCCACCCGACACAGTAGACCGACAATTGATTCAGGTCATGAATGTGAAAATCTCCAGACTCATGGGCATTTTTAATGTGGGAAGGATAGACACTATTCAGCCAATAGGTTTGGCTCAAGGCCCCCGACAAATAATGGTTCAATCCCTGCAGCGAATAGCACATGTTGCTATTTTCACGCACTTCCCAGTCCGCCCGTGAAATATACTGATTAACCCTGTCGACTTCCGTTTGGATGGCAGAATTTCCTGCCCGATCACGCCTGTCGCGCGCTAGGATGAACGCTTTTGCCGTCCGTTGGTGCGGAGATGCAAATAATACCTGCTCAATAAAATTTTCAATTTGTTCGGTACTAGTTGGGTTGCCCTTGTTGTGTTCCCAAATTTTTGCAATTACTTCGCGAGCTAGATCCCAAGCAATCTTTTGACCATATTCCCCCGTGGAATTTCCTGCTTCCGTAAGAACTTGAAAAATTTGATTGTGCAAAACTGCTTCCATTGCAATTTCATTCGACACACCCTTTGCTGTTTGAGGCGCAGTAGACATAGACAACTTCCTTCCTAATCTAAAAATATTAAAACAAACCAAATCACTACATATAGTAGAAAAAACTAATGAAAGTTACTATATGTAGTAAAATGCATTTGCCAACAGTTTTTTTAAAAAATTTTCTCCTCCGCGTATAACCGCGTATAATAAGGCAGAAAATGCATCTGGATGTCCAGGGAGAATGGTGAAAAAGATAGGAGAAGCACGTTTTAAAATTTTCGACGGTTGTCATTTGCCAAAAAGAAATAAGTCCATTACAAAAGCATTTTTTGTTTTTCCATGTTCCTCAAAATTGTACTAATGGCTAAATAATTCTCCGGATGCCGCTCGTAATGCGGATGTCCGCCATAAATTTACCGTTATTAATTACGCATTGCAATTGCGGGCTTGTTTCCAATTATGTATTTTCAATATGACAAAAGTTAGAGTAAATTTTACGGTTCTCCTAACAATAATTCTCATGGGGCTTCGGCTGGATTGTCAGGCCAGCCATCAAAAACAGCAGTCCGTTAGGGTGGCAATTAGTGACAACCAGTTCAAAGAGTTTGCATACAACGAAATTGAAATCATAGCAACGGGAGAATATAGTCTTTATGAAGGAAGTTCCTCCATTCCTTTGGCTAAAGTCTCACAAAGCCAAACGACAAAAATTAAGTTCGCGAATGGCAACTTTACCATAGTAATTGGCGGAAATAAATGTTTGAAAAACATTCGAGAGAATATCGTAATAAAATGTACAAATGGTTTTTTTGGGGTTAAAAATCTGCAGAGGCTCGGGAAACAAGCCCTGTATCGGGGAAATTTTGAAATCACAAAAACGAATGATGGACGATTTTTCCTAGTCAACATTGTTGACCTTGAAGATTATCTGAAAAGCGTAGTTCCAAACGAAATGCCTATTAAATTCGGATTTGAAGCGCTGAAAGCACAAGCAGTAGTAGCCAGAAATTATGCTCTTATGCCCAGGACCAAAAATTTTGGGGAGTTTGATTTGTTCGATTCCGTAGCGAGCCAGGTATATTTTGGCACAAATACCGAACACCAAACTTCTAATCAAGCCGTAAAAGAAACCGAAGGACTCGTGCTGTTACATAATTGGGATATAATTCTTGCACTGTATTTTTCAACATCCTGCGGCCACACGGAGAACTATGAAAACGCATTTGCGGATCCCAAGACAAACGTATTTCCAGGTTCCCCTTTGCCACATTTGAAAGGGCGACCCGATAATCCGAAAATCGGTAACCTTGGCAATGAAGATACTGCTAGGAGGTTTTTCGAATCGCTTCCAAAATCATTCGATTGCGAATCGAGATATTTCCGATGGCAGAGAGAGTGGGATATTCAAGAATTAAAAAATATTTTGAAGACTTCCCTAGTGGAACAAAAGGCAAGTGGTTTTATTGACGGATTTTCTTTTAAGCCGAGTGATTTGGGCAACATCCAACGGATAAGCGTAAAAAGACGTGGCGTCTCCGGCCAAATTATGGAACTGATAATCTGGACTACGAAACAAAAAATTTCGATCAAGAAAGAATTGGTAATTCGGCGTGTGTTTAAAAAAGATGATGCCGCACTGCCAAGTGCTAATTTCGTTCTAGAGCACATTAAAGACAATAATGGAAATTTGGCGAAAATCATTGCCCATGGGGGGGGCTTTGGACATGCAGTTGGAATGAGCCAATATGGAGCCGGTTTTATGGCCACACACCTCGGTAAAAGTTTCGATCAAATTTTACAGTGGTACTATCGCGGAGTCTCCGTTGCTACGATACCCATAGTTTTACCTGCTGATAAAACACAAAACATGGTAACTCAAAATTTCTATGCCACAAAAAAAACAGCCACTTTGGTAATAGACAACAAATTTAATATTCCATCCTTGCAAGCAACGATAAATGGTAAAAAGTTAAATCTCGACCTGACAGCAAACTCATCGCCAAGTAGCAGTATACATAGAATTGATATATCGCGATACATTAAAAATGGAAGTAATTCCGTATCATTTCATATTCCCAATGTGGCACGTGACAAATCGGTAAAACTGTATGTGGAAATTTCGAAACCAGAGTAACGATTTTTGTTTCCGTTTTCCAAAAAGAAGATGGTATTTATTTTTTCATAGGTAGTTATTAGATGAATTGGTGTCTATATTTAGCATTAAAACAGCTGTTTCCCACCGGAAAAAGATTTTCATTTTTTTCGACCATGTCCATAGTCGGTGTGGCGCTGGGAGTCATGGTGCTATTCGTTGTCCAGAGCGTGATGAATGGATTTCAGCATGAGATTCGCCAGACCATCGTGGACACGCAGGGAGAAGTGCGTGTAGATGCCGGTAACAACATAATATATAATGCGGAAAGTTTGAACGCTTTTCTGAAAAGCCGACCTGAAGTTACTGCCGCAGCACGCTATGCCTACGGAATTGTTATGCTAGAATACAATAATCGACCAACTTTTCCGGTTATAAAAGGCATTGACATGGAAAACGAGGGCAAAGTTGTAAGCCTACAAAAGTTTATAAAAGATGGAAACCTACAAAATTTTGACTACGGAGGCATCATTCTCAGTGGTGAACTTGCCCGTCAAATTGGTGCTAGGGTTGGTGCTAGCGTGGAGATTTATTCGCCAATAATGTTTATGGCTGCCCAAGACGATGAAATAATTTTGCCGAAAACATTAGAAATTGTAGCAATCTATGAAACGGGTTATCGGCAAGCCGATGAAAATATTGCGATGGTAACACTCGACACGCTGCAGGATTTATACGGCCTAGGAGAAGGAGTCCATGGCATTTCGTTGAAATTAAAGCCAGACATACGTCCAGAAAAATTCGCATTTGAACTGAATAAAAGCTTAGTCTCGCCCGTACGTGCAGTGAGCTGGCAGGAGATGAACAAGGACCTGCTCTTTGTCCTAAAAACTGAAAAAACGATGATGTTTTTCATATTGGTGTTTATTTTATTGGTTACAGCATTTTCAATTACCAGTTCCTTGACAATTTCTGTCGTTCGAAAAACCCACGAAATCGGTCTAATAAACGCACTCGGTGGGACAATTAGACAATGTGCAACATGTTTCATGATACAAGGTCTTATCATTGGTGCCATTGGAAGCACGATTGGAATTGCATTTGGGATGCTCATTCTAAAATTTAGAAATAACATAATTTCAGTCTTTGTGAAACTATGTGGCGTGAAAGATTTCATGTTAAAGTTTTATTCCTTCGCAAATATGCCTGCGACCTATAAATTGGGTGACATTTTAATGGTGACTGCTTTTGCCGTTACAATTTGTTGCCTTGCTGGCATGTTGCCCGCCAAAAAGGTCGCAAAAATTAAACCTGCAGATGCATTACGCAATGAATGATTATATCGTTGAGTTAAAAAATATTCAGAAAAAATTCGAAGATGTCCTAATTCTGAACGATGTCAGTCTTGGAATTAAAGAATGTGAGACCGTCAGCATTTGTGGAGAATCCGGTTCCGGGAAAACGACATTGATAAATATTATGGGGCTGCTAGAGCTACCCACCCACGGAACAATTCTCTGGGAAGGTCAAAGAACAATCACCTATGGCGTTGAAAAAATTTCCCAATTGCGGGCAAAAATTTTTGGATATATTTTCCAACGATGCAATTTAATCCCAGAGTTAAACGTCATTGAAAATATTCTTTTTCCCAAAAGAATAACGTCCAAAATCAGCACAGCAGACATAAAATTTGCCAAAAGATTATTGCAGCGGGTCCAACTCAATGGATTCGAAGAACGCAATGTTTTGACCCTTTCCGGAGGAGAAAGTCAGAGAATTGCTGTCGTGCGAGCCATGATAAACCATCCACGCATTGTAATTGCCGATGAACCAACTGGTAGCCTCGATGAAAAATCAGCCATTATGACCATGGACATGATTATCAATCTGTGTCGAGAATACGGCAGTTCACTCTTGCTGATAACCCACAATCAACTGTTTGCGAAAAAAATGCAAACTTCCTATATTCTAGATAGTTCGGAGCTAGGGTCCGTCCTCATAAAGATGAACGCAAAAAATTCAGCATTCGATATCGAAAAAACAAAAATTGAGAAATGTGACAAAGTAGCCACAAGGTCGAAAATTTCTTTGCCAAGCTCAAAAATTGGGACCACATAGCCACAAGATACGACCGCTGTCCTCGTATCCGCGAAATTATCGAAAATGTCGGCTGTCGACTGCTCTACTTACCGCCCTATTCGCCGGACCTCAACCCCATTGAGCACTATTGGGCTTAGCTTAAAAGTAAACTTTCCTACTTCTGTCGCCATGTTGCAAATTTTTATGACAGGCTTTCTTTCGCTCTTAATCTTAATTATGGGGCCGCGTTAATTTAGTTGATCACAATAAGACTTTTATGGGCAATGCGTGCTTTTGGCATTGAAAAATTTTTGCATTGGTCCATAGAATTACAGCATGTCCACATTTCAGGCATTGGCAGGTTTTAGGGAATTCTATCCCGATGATTGTGCATTTCGAAATTTCGTTTTTGAACATTTTCGTCAGGCTGCGGTAGCATTTGGGTTTGAAGAATATGATGCTCCGGTTTTGGAACCCATGGAATTATTTACTGC
>JAISRG010000010.1 GCA_031273725.1 Puniceicoccales bacterium | reverse complement strand
CTGCCCTTGCTCATTCCTTTCAGGGGGGAACAATCGCAATGTCGACGAAGACAGTTCGGAAAGCCAACATGCTACGTTTAGCAATAGCCGTGGGGCGTGCCAAGGATCATCCGGAAGACGTACAGAAAGCAGGAGGACTGCAAAAGTACCTAGAAATACAGATGGAGATTCTTCGTGGTGAAATCAACGAAGTAAATAGGGATACTGTAGGTGGTATGCTGGGGGCCGAAGACGCAAAATATTTAGCAATTGCCCTAAAAAGACCGATTATAATCGTCGAAAGCAACGAAAACAACCTTAATCGGATGACTGGAAATCTAAAAGCCGTAGAAAATGAACTGGCAAAAGCAAGGAACCAAAATGATGATGCCAGAATTGCTAGCTTGGAAGAACAGCTACAAGCTTTGCGGAGATCAATTGATGCCATTAGCGGAGGAGGGGGCTCCGTTAGAATCTTTGATACCAAAGGCGATGTGACAACCTACAATACAATTTGCGCAGATGACGATAATACAGACGCCGTACCAAGTGGAATGCTAACAGCAAGCCAAAAACAAAAATTTTTACGAGACGCCCTAAACAATCCAAATGCGATAGCACTGTTCAATGTACACGGTAATCACTACATGGCCCTGCAAAGAACAACGAGTTAAAATTTTGTAAAGAGACAGAAAGAGGGTAGATTAGCGGCGACGGAGCATAGGACTTGTAAACCAAAAAAATTGGACCCGGAGGCGTTGAAGGAGTACATCAAGAACAATCCAGATAAGACATTGAAAGAGATAGGAGCGGCATTTGGAGCAAGTGATGCTTCTGTTCTCTACAAAATAAGGCAGCTTGGGATTATCTATAAAAAAAATCATATTATACAAGGAGCGGGACGAAGAAAAGCGGAAAGCATTTACGAAATTCATCAATCAAGATAGACAAGAAAATGACTGGAAATAGTTCGGTTCCATCCCCATTTTATTTTGCCATTCGCATAGCTACACTATTTTAGTGCGCCATACGTTTTCATTTGACATTGACGTCACACGCTGGTGTGGATTTCCGCAATCCGAATTATCTTGAGTTTTTAGCGTATTCACATTTTTTCAGCTACGAAATGATCTACCATAGAGATAATCCATTCATTGCGCACTTGAAATTTCGAAAAAGGATAAATGGCCAAGAAAGCGATAAAAACGTCCAACACTTGGTTTTTGATATGAGCAATAGCGGCATATCCTATAAATGTGGCGACTCAATCGCCGTACTCCCCAAAAATAGCGAAAGCGAAGTAGCCGAAGTTTTACAATTATTAAAAATAGCACCCGAAACACAGGTTAATCTTCCCTTTTTAAGTGAAAAAATATCGATTTTCTCTGCTTTGATGGAATATCTTTGCATAACCAATTTATCCGATCAATTTTGGAAATGGTTCGCAGGAATTAAAGCAAATCCGGACATTGGTTTATTCATTGAAGATAAAATACTCTCTTCGGATCCGGAAGGCCAGGTTTTGGCAAAGTCATATTCATTGTTGGAGATTTTGAAAAAATTCGATGGCCATTGCAAAACGGAACCAAACGAATTGGTATCCAAATTACGCCGTTTGACGCCGCGGTTATATTCCATTGCGTCATCTCCCCTCGTTAACCGGGATGAGATACATATCGTCGTCGGAGTAGTTAGCTATACAAATGCCATTGGAAATAAAAGAAATGGCATTGCTTCAAATTATTTGGCACATGGTATAAACATTGGAGAAGGTGTTAGGGTTTTCACGACGAATTCAATGTTCGCATTGCCAACAAACGCTGAATCAAATATGATAATGGTTGGCCCCGGGACAGGAATCGCACCATTTAGAGGTTTTTTACAAGAAAGGCAGTGCATAAGGGATAAGGGCGGCAAAGTTGGGAAAAATTGGCTATTCTTCGGCGACAGGAATTATGCCTCAGATTTTTTATTTAGAGAAGAATTGCTAACTTTTAAAAGCACCGGTGTTTTGACAAATTTAGATCTGGCTTTTTCGAGGGACCAGGAGAATAAAATATATATTCAGGACAGAATTTGGGAACGCCGCGAAGAACTCTGGTCATGGATCTCCAACGGAGCATACGTTTATATCTGTGGCAATGCATCCAAAATGGCCGTGGATGTGGAAAATACTTTTAGGAGAATAGCCATGGAACTCGGAAATTACAGCGAAAGCCAGACCAATGAATTTTTTAAGTCGCTAAAAAACGATCGACGCTACCAAAAAGACGTTTATTAAAGGTTGAAAAGCAGTAACTTTGCATCTTTTTATAGATTTTTGGAAAAATTTTTCTATCTTCATACCAATGGTTGTTTCGATTGAAAACAAAATAGATCAAGTGGTTATGGAGAGTGTTTTTTCTCCTATTATTCAGTTTTCGCTTCTATTGGATGGGAAAAACATATCGTTCAATTCAATATTGAAGTCGTTGGCGGCTGAAAATGTTTCCATTTTAGCCGTATCATTTCTAGAAAATTTCGAAACCGCCACGATCAGATTTGTAGTAAATTATCCCGATGAGGTTCGCAAGTTTTGTTCAAGAAATACGATCTCATATCATGAGACCAAAGTATTAGGGGTAGAAGTTGACAATATGGATGAAATAGCGCAAGCAGTGAATACTATTTCCGCAGCGGAAGTGAAAATACACTACATGTATGCATTTTTTGTTAGATTTGGTAGAAAAATTGGAATAATTTTACAGACAGAGAATAATGAGTTTGCCGCAAATGTTCTCCATCGAATAGGGATAAAAACAATTTCCCAAAATGATATTGGGAGATGATTGGATGTGATGCGCTAAAATCACATAAAACTTACACGCCTCAACGAAAATGTCAATTTTTTCACGAAATGCCTTGCATTTCTCCTAAAAGTCGTGGTTTGCTAACATAGGCGCAAAAGTTTAACAGTTGAGGCGAAAGGAATAAGCTATCTGCCATTCTATTCAACTCCATCGAGCATCACCGACTTCTTGATCCAGGAATAAATTCTCATCACTTTGGCGCCTATTGCTAATCTTTACGATCGCTTTTCTCTGCGGTTATAGAACTACGTTAGCTTAGTTAAGTATAATTGGTCGGCTAGGAAAATTTTTATTTTCATGCGAGTGGGAATTGTGCATATTGTCGGACAACGTGTTAAAAAAGTTTTTAACAATCATATCGCTCGTCATCTTTAGTGTTGCTTGTTGGTCAGTTGAAATAAGTTCCAACGAGCCCATGGAATATGTTGCCGATAAGGATGAGCTTGTTGTAAAGGGAGATGCGAAAATTACGATGGGAAATTTCATCATTCAGGCGGATGAAATAACATTTCAAAAGGAACAGTCGAAGGCAATTGCCTCGGGAAATGTAAAAATTGATAACGGAAAAATTTATGTCGTATCAGATCGCGTTTTATACGATTTGAAAGCAAATTTGGTTCACGCCGATCACAGCAAAGCAAAGGTTCATGATTACTACTTCAACGTCGAAAGCATTGATTTGGACATGGCCAATGATTTGCAGACTGGGACCAATGCGGAAATGTTTCACGGTCCCTCGCAGACGTTAGCTCATTCAATATTTGTAAAAGTTTCGAAGTAACGGACGGGCAGTCTCTTAAAACGAAAAGTACAAAGTTTAAAATGGGGCCTGCCACGATATTTTATTTGCCCAGCGCTGAGATAGACCTCTCGTCACGTCCGTTTTATTTGGAACAAGATTGTGGAGTGAATCGCACCAATGGTGTATATTTGCAAAATGATTTTTACTTTGGGGTAAAAAAAGAACTTAAGCTTGGTGGGCTTCTAGATTTTTATACAAAACGAGGAATATTGGTTGGTCCAGCGTTGAAAATTGATACCCAGACGGAGAAGAATCAAATATCCTCCGAAGTCAAATTCGGGTTTATTCGAGACAGGGCAAGCACGGAACGGAAAGGTTCCGATATCAAAAATAAACCAATTCCGAGCGATAGATATTTTTTGGAGTTTGCACATAGGCAACACTATGATGATAGAATTGACGTGATCGCAAGGAGCACATTGCTAAGCGATTCTGAAGTCGAACGGGATTTTAGAAAAACGTGGTATAACCGAAATCAGCAACCGGGATCATTTGTCGAAGTGGCCTATCGGGGACAAAATTATATCATTTCAACGTTCGGCCAATTTGAACCAAACGCTTTTTATAATACCACGCAGCAGATGCCGGAATTTCGCATTGCCTATTTGCCGACCAAATTGTTGGATACAAAACTAGTACACAATGCCCATTTGGGTGTCGTTAGGCTGCATAATCGGAATAGGGATTTGTATGGCGCAACGAATAGTTCCCGGGTGGATGCTTACTATGGCATGTCTTTGCTACTGGAGTATAATAATTTTCTCACAATAAAACCGATTTTTGGCACACGTGCACTGGCATATGGCCGCAACGATGATGGTGAAACATACGGAAAGGGTCTCATCCAAGGTGGAATCGACATTGATCTCAAATTCACCGGACGATCCGACTACGCCAATGAAACTTTCGGCATAGATGGATTGAAACATGTCGCCATCCCAACCATACAATACCGGGTGATTCCTTCGGGGAGTGGGAGTAGTAAAGTTCCAAAATTCCATGGGGAATGTTTTAACACGGAAATTCCGTCGATAGATTTGGACGACATGCGTAATGTGGATGACCTGCAACGGCAGCATATGGTTCGATTCGGCATAAAAAATAGCCTATATACCCAGTCAGGGTCCTACGTCCCAAGAAAGTTGATGCGATTAGATGTTTTCCAGGACATGCTTTTCACAAGAAATTACGATAGTTTTAGGCAAGTTCACCAAAAGAGATTCCCAGATACACATTTGATAGCCGGCATATACCCGGTATCATGGTTCAGTTTCGACGTCTATGGGAAGGTTGATCCCGTCAATTTACATTTGCGCGAATTGAAAACCACCACTTCAATAAGAGATGCTGATTTTTGGAAACTGACTTTTTTCACCAACTATCTGAAGTTTGATGGAGTGAATTCCCAAAAATCGACCGATCAATATGGATTATCTTTCACTTTTAATCTATCATCCCAAATATCTATTTCCATTGAGACACAATACGATGCGAAGATTCATAAATTTTCTCAGCAAAGATTTAGTTTTTCCAGTACGCTGTGGAATTCATGGCTAATTGACGTTGGCATCACCACACGAGCAAACGCGAAACGCGAAGATCGTTTCCAGTTCGACTGGCATTTAAAATTGTTGGATTTTTGATATTTGTGGATGGCAAGCTATATGTTATTACTGGATGTACGGCCGTCGGAAAAACGGACTATGCAATAAGCTTTGCACTAAAAAATAATGGAGAAGTTGTATCCTGCGATTCCTTGTTGGTATATAAACACATGGACATCGGGACAGCTAAACCAACGCCGGAGGAAATGAGAGGAATAGGGCACCATTGCATCGATTTGGTAGAGCCGTCTGAAAAATTTGACGTCTCCATGTTCATTGAAGCGGCAAAAACGGCAATTGATTCCATAATTTCTTCCGGAAAAAATGTGGTGGTAGTGGGAGGTTCTGGATTCTATTTAAAGTCCCTTTATGCTCCTACCATCGATGACATCAAAGTTCCACAGGACGTCTGTGATTTTGTCAATTCGATTTATGCTAAATCTGGACTAGATGGACTGGTTCCCATGCTAGTTTCAGCCAACGATGGGGTATGTCCCTCCATCGATATAAAAAATCCGAGGCGGGTGATTTCAGCCCTGAAGAGATGTTTGGCAAGCGGAAAAACCCTCGATGGCATACAAAGTGATTTCAAATCCCTGGATTTTCCATTTAGGCGATACCAAAAACATACGATCCTGCTCGAAAGGGACCAGGAAGAC
Source organism: Puniceicoccales bacterium (assembly GCA_031273725.1). Lineage (GTDB taxonomy): Bacteria > Verrucomicrobiota > Verrucomicrobiia > Opitutales > JAIRKQ01 > JAIRKQ01. Next base: position 10,594 of record JAISRG010000010.1, on the reverse strand, counting down.
CTGAAATTGCGCATATGGGAACGGACAAAAAAAATGTTGAACATGGGTCTAATTGGTGAGGTGAAATTTCTTTTGTCTCACTATGAAAATTTGAACGATAGTGCGAAAAATGCAATTGGATACCGTGAAACGATAAATTGGATAAAAAATAGCACGACCGAGGATGCCCTAGTCGATGAAATTGCACAAAATACATTAAAATTGGTCAAAAAGCAAAAAACTTGGTTAAAAAAACAGATTCCAATCGATGAAAAAATTGTATTGCGATGATTTCGATTGATTAAATATTTATAATTATGGTTGAGTATGTAACAATTAACAACAAAAGCTTTAGTTTTTAACTATTGACGATGGGGCTATTTTGTTTCTTCTATCATCCAAGAAGAACATATGTATGAAATTCATAGAAGTTTGGTAGGGCAGATTTTAAAATATTTCAAGAGAATGGTTTTGCAAAAGCGTATAACACCAAAACAAATTTCTCGAATGCCGCTAAAAGTTTTTGGTGGAGAAATTGTGCTCGTACAAGATGTTAATGCAGCCAAATCGGCAGTTGGAGAGATAATTTCCGAGAAATTTTTGGGATTTGATATCGAAAGCAAACCAGCTTTTTCAAAGGGCGAATCCTATCCCCCATCTTTGATGCAAATTGCCATATCGTCGAAGGTTTATCTGTTTAAATTGGAAAAAATTGGAGGCCTTACTCACTTGAAACCTATTTTGGAAAATGAAGATATTATCAAGGTGGGAGCGGCAATTGACCATGACATAAAAAATCTTTTTAAAATAGAAAATTTCAATGCCAAAGGCTTTTGCGACCTCGGTGTATTTAGTAAACAGCTCAAAATAGCGCACACCGGTTTAAGGAATTTAGCCGCTATTTTCCTCCGCGTTAGGATTTCGAAAAAGTCGCAGTTGACCGACTGGACACAGAAAGTTTTGACTCCGCAACAAATTTCATATGCCGCAACGGATGCCTGGATAAGCCGTGAAATTTTCCTCAAAATGCTCAAATATCTACCATAGATTTCCATTTCAATCCGGCCATGCAAGTGTTCAGATTTTTTGAAAATTAGGGAAAAACATATTACAAAATATTCACCTCTGGAATTTGCAGGTTTTGAACAATGTGCATTATGTGTGTGGCAGTCAGTTTGTATTTGTCGCGGGAATCGGATGATATGATATAATCTTTTGGCAAAATAGGTGGCCCAAATACTATGGTGGCCTTTTTGTTCCAATCAAAAAAATTGGCATTGCGGTTCATAATTTCGAAGGTGCCGAAAATTCTACACGGAATGACAGGAGCTTCCGTTTTGCACGCTAGCATTCCTATCCCCGCCAGCGGTTCCCCCATGGAACCATCTTCCGATCTGGTCCCTTCCGGGTAGATCATTACACATTTCCCGTCTTTCAGTAGGCGCAGTGCAGTTTTTATGGCCATAACATCGCCACTCTTCCTATCGAGTGGTATGCAATTCATGTTGCTGAACAACCAATTGCGAAATTTTGTACGAAATAACGAATTTCGAGCCAATGAAAAAACTTCCCGTCCGGGGACTGCACTGCCTATGAACGGCGGATCGAAATAGCTCAAATGGTTGCAGGCCAACAGACATGGCCCATATCTGGGAATATTTTCATAGCCATAGATGTCACCGTCAAACAATTCGTTAAACATCATTTTGGCAATGAATATGACAATGCGATATATGGGATGAACCGTCATTGAAATCATACAAAAATTTTTATTAAAAATGTCAAAATTTGATGCATGTGGAGTTTGAATCTACCAATCTACTGGCGATGTTTTTGGTAAAAATATTACAATGAATCAAAGAAAGTTGTCCTAACAAACTTATCCAACCCACTGCTTCAACATCTAAAAATATGGTGTATACTTGTGCCCATAGATTGTATGACGAAGACAAACGAGCATTTATTGGAAACGGAAAAATTCGATAATTTTGGAATAATCGGCGGGAATGGCGAATTGAACCTATACCATTCGAACATTCGCAATTTGATCATGTCACAATTGGTCGCAGCTTCTCCGGCGAGTTTGCCATTCGATATAATTTTTCACGGAATTTCTTGTTCATGCAAGGATTGTCCGAAAGAGCATGCCATTGCTAACATATCCGGTTTGGTGGACTCTGGAAATATCATCAAAATCAGCGAATGTGGTTTTTGTGACAGGTATAGGTTGGCAGATGGTTGCCCATCTAAAAATTTTGATGTGGATGAATAATGGCTGATGGAAATGACAGTTTTAAAAATCACCTCGCGCAAATAAGGTTCGCAAAGGCCCGGGTATCTGAAATTTTTGCCGATTTTGAATTGCCGACGGAAACTGCGATGGCATCACTTTCCCGCGCCTGGGAGATGCTGTTCGATTCCATTTGTGGAAGCAGTGAAGGTTCCATTGGTGAGCTCAAGGACATTTCCTGTGTCATACAAAAATTATCGGCGAGCCACCAAAAAATTCAAGACATCGAATTTAAAAAAATTGCACAGCTGAAATCCGCTGATCTCGGAGAGGAAAAACAAAAATTACAAGTTTTGCGGGAAAATTTGCAAAAAGGCAGGTTACCCAGCGACATTGTAAAAACCGTGGAGGAGCAATTGCAACTACTATGAAATCCGTGGCACAGAACTTTTTCCTGCCATACCAAGTTAATTGGATCCTGGACAATTCACGCCTGAAAATTTTGGAAAAATCGCGCCAAATAGGGATGACATTGGCAACGGCATACGGTGCCGTTAGGCGGCATGTTTCTAGGCAAAATAATTATGATTCCTGGATAACATCCCGGGATGAGTTGCAGGCAAAATTATTCATAGATGATTGCAAAAAATTTGCGAAAATTCTGTCCCCAGCATGTAATTTTTTCGGCCATAGGCTAATTTGCGAAGATAGAACGGAATCCTCAACGTCGCTGGGATTTTCCAATGGCACATCCATCAATTCATTGTCGTCGAATGTCAATGCTCAGGCCGGGAAAAGAGGTTCTCGCATACTGGATGAATTCGCACTGCATGGTGACCAGAAAACTTTGTACACAATCGCCTTTCCGGGCATCACCTGGGGAGGACAATTGGAGATTTTATCGACACATCGCGGGTCAAATAATTTTTTTAACAAGTTGATCTGTGAGGTCCGCGATGGGGAAAATCGGAAAAATTTTTCGTACCACCGCGTAACATTGCAGGATGCACTCGAACACGGCTTTCTGGATAAATTGAAAATGCAGATGTCCGAGTCCGACGAACGGGCCCAAATGGCAGATTCGGAATATTTCGATGCCGTGAGAAATTCTTGTCCCGACGAAGAGTCATTTTTGCAAGAATATATGTGTGTCCCGGCCGATGATCGATCGGCGTTTATAACGAGCGACATGGTGGCTACCTGCGAATATCAGGCCGATGAACAAAATTCCTGGGAATTGCATGATTTTTCCGTGGATACCAGCGATTGCTTCCTCGGAATCGATATCGCTCGCAATCACGATTTGACGGTATTCTGGTTACTCGAAAAACGGGATGACATCCTGTGTACGAGAAAAGTTTTGACCATGCAAAATGCTCCATTTGCCGAACAAGAGGCGAAGCTACAAAAATTTTTTGCGATGAAAAATTTGAAAAGGATATGCATTGATCAAACCGGGATCGGGCGCCAATTTTTCGAACGTGCCAGCGAAAATTTTTGGAAGTATCGCGTCGAAGGGATAACTTTTACAAATAGGACAAAGGAAGAATTGGCCTATCAGCTGCGGGAAGTATTTGAAAAAAAATTAATAAAAATTCCCGGCGATGATTTCATCCGAGCGGATTTGAGGTCCGTTAGGAGAGAAACGACATTCGCTGGAAATGTCAGGTTCGCTGGGGATAGGGGAAAAAATGGACATGCCGATAGGTTCTGGGCATTGGCGCTGGCCATACACGCGGCGAACATCGGAAAACGGCAATCGGTGTTACATTTCGAAAAAATTGAAAGAAAAACAAGGAGAGAAGAATTTTTATGAAAACGGTATCACAAATTTCAGAGATTCGCGTGAAAAATTCCATGCGAGCACGATTTAATCCAATTAAAACTCTGACACCAGATTCATTGTCACAGATGCTGGACGCTTTTTCCGCGGGGTATTTGAAAGCCGCTGCCCTAACATGGGATGCCATTGAGCGCCGAGATGACGTCATTCAAGGTGTGGCAAGCAAGAGAAAGAAGTCGATCGCGCGATTGCACTGGGAAATTTTATCGGTCGACGATTCTGATATTGCCAGGGAACAAAAAGTCGCGCTGGAATACTTCTATAACAATTTGTCAGCGACAAATGCATGCGATGCCAATGAGCTCGGTGGAATATCCCTATTGGTCCGCCAAATGATGGATGCCGTTGGGAAAAAATATGCCGTCCATGAAATAATTTTTGAACCCCATGAATTTTCGGGATCGGAAAAAGATTCTCCAAAACTAAAGCACACGGCGCCTTCGACGTTATTAACTGCCACATTCCGATTTGTCCCCCTATGGTTTTTTGAAAACCACGATGGCAAATTGAAGTTTTTAGCGAACGAAGGCGCCACATCTGGCATTCCATTGGAAGCAGGGGCGTGGCTGGTGACAACCGGCGATGGTTTAATGGAAGCATGTTCCATCGCATACCTATTCAAACATCTGCCATTGCGCGACTGGTTGGTCTATTGCGAACGGAATGGCATGCCGGGGGTAAAGGGTGTTACCGATGCAGCTCCAAATACGGAACAGTGGGAAGCTGCCCGCGATGCCGTGGAAGACTTTGGGGCTGAATTTAATGCACTGATGTCGAAGGGTACTGACATTGAGGCCATAGATCTATCGACGAAGGGAGAATTGCCCTATCCGAAATTAATAGATCGGATGGACCGTGCGATTTCAGCACTCTGGAGAGGTTCAGATTTGGCAACGCTGTCGAGGGAAAGTGGAGCAGGTGCATCTTTGCAAGCCGATGAAACGGTGATCTTGGAAGAGGATGATGCGGGAATGATTTCGGAAGCCCTCAATTCTCAGGTCGATAGGTTCGTCATAAAATATCTATTCGGTGACGTCCCCTCGAAGGCATACATAAAGTTTATTCCAAATGTTAAACGGAATGTGGCCGAAGAACTAAACCTATACCGGGAGTTATACAAAATGGGAGTTCCAATTTCGCTAAATGATATCCGGGAAAGGTTTAATCTGTCAACGCCGAATGAGGGTGAGCGGATGCTAGCTTCCATGGCACAATTCGAAAATAACGGCGAAAACAAAGGAGGGAATGATGTCCGTTGAGTGGTTAAAGTTGGCAAATTTCGGGGAATATGCCCACCAAAAGGGAACACAACTCTTTGATGTCCAGGCTGCCGAAAGAATCATTGACTCCTTCCATTCTCTCCGGGGACGCCTAATGCGAAGGTTCCAGGGACTACCGATATTTATTGGTCACCCGGATGATCCGGAATTCGCGTCGAAAAACAGCAAAATCTACGGGCGCATAGAAAATATAAAAACGGATGATGATGCTCTGTGGATTCTGGTAAAATGGACGGATATCGGCCAAGAGCTGTTTAAAAATGGGATCCTTAGGCATCTATCTCCGCGGTGGTTGACGGTGCCAACGAAGGATGGCAAGTTATCTCCAAAACGCCTATTATCCGTTGGGTTAACCAATCATCCAAATATCAAGTGTGACCACGTTTCAAAGGCCGAAAAAGCCGACGAACAAACGACATTACCAAATGATGACGCCGAAAACTTTGCAGTCGATGCACGGGTAAATTGCCAGGATTCTAGCCCAACGGATGCTCATCCAGCGAGCGAAGAACAGTCCGGAGAAGAAATTACGGATTCCATGGGTGAAAATATTGTAATTTTGCCGTCGAAGGTCGTCCTCCACACGGTTTCGCAGACGGAAGATTTGAAACAATCGATATTCAATAAATCAAATTGCGAAAGGATTTTGGAACTTGTCTTCGAGCGCATGCAAAAATTTTCAGAGAAATACAACGATGCGTGGAATGCGGTCAAACGCAACAACCCGGCATTATTCAATAGAAACTTTTAACCTTAACTAGGGAATTATGACACAACTAATATTATCAAATTCTGTTGTTGGGACCCATGCTTGTAACATTACCAAGCAGGCAGAAGAAGCCATCCCAACCAAATATCTACTCGGCAAATTTGGGACGCAAGAGACCGACGTCGCCCTATGCGGCACTTCCGATCTGCCAATAGGTATCATCACCGATGAAGCGGCGGCTCCTACCTCTGGAGGACCCAAAGAAATCGTCAACGTCGCATTACTTGGATCTCCCGACACATTGCAAGCGGTGGCAAGTACTGCAATTGCGGCAGGCGCGATCCTTATTCCTGCGGAAAGTGGCAAGGTGACAACACTGCCAGAACCAACGGAGAGCGACCAAATTTGCACAATGATAGGAATAGCACTAACGTCGGCAGCGGCAAACCAGATCATAGAATTTATGAGCTGCGTGTCCCAGCAACATGTAGTTAAAAGCAGTTAAAAATTAACCCAAAGGATCATATGAACATAGAAATTTTACCAAAAGATGATGGTTTTCAGGAATGTGGCACAATTTGTGCCGCCAATGAGGCAAGATTCACCGCATCAACATACTCGGAACCGCTAACCGCATTTACTGTGGGCTGGAAAGATTCGGAACAAATGGAAGAATTGCTGAATTTCATCGCACCGGTTATCCCCGTAGCAAAACGTTTCGAGTTCAAGCTTTCAAATAACGAACAATGCTTCTTGTCTGAGACCGACGACATCCGCTCCATCGGAGCATCTTTCAAGCGCATAGAATTCGTTGGAACTTCCATAACCTCACGGACCTACAACAAAGGTTTAACGGTCAGGGTTGACCATGACGATGTCGCAGGGGACGATTGGAGGGAGCGTTATGTGCAGTTGCTGCTGCAACGCCTATTGCGTAACGAGTTGCGCCGTGCGATTTCAGCATTGGAAGATAATGCCGAATCAATTTCCGCCGGCTACGTTTGGGGATCGTCTGCCAATCCAGATTCCCACATTCGATCCGAATTGGAAGCGGCAGCGGATATTACAGGTATCCGTCCGAATAGAATTGTCATAGGAGAGGGTGCCTGGGATTTAAGGAGCGATTCCTACGATGCCCAGAATACGGCTGGAGCAACGCGGGCAGCAGGGTTGACTCCGGAAGAGTTGGCAAGAAAGCTGTTCGTCGATGAAGTGCGGGTAATGAGTGCTCGCTACCAAAGCGGTGCCGGGAAAGCCAATCTGCTCGGTAACAAAATTTACGCATTCTATACGCGGAATGATATCATGAAAGATGAACCGGCAAACATTAAACGGTTCGTTACTCCAATCGACGGCGGTAGCACATTTCGTGTGTATGCGGATGAACATAGCAAGTTTACGGATTTGACAGTCGAACACTACAGCAATGTAGTTTTGACTTCAAAGGAAGGCATAAGAAAACTCACAGTAACAGCATCATAGCATCAATACAGACCTACCCATATACCCGGAAAGACTTCAAAAGTTTTTCCGGGTCCTCCCCAACACTCCAATTGAAAACTTTATGGCAACGTGGATAACTATACAAACTTCTGACCTCTATGACTATTTGTGTTCAACGCAGCTAAATGCCTTGAAGACTCTGGCAATATCGGATCAATCAAATCCAATCGACGAAATCATTGACGACATTACAGCTCGCATTCGTGCTGAAATTAGTGGAAACAGAAATAATTTGCTAAGCGCCGATAGGACAAAAATTCCGCAGGACTTAAAAAGTTTTGCGTGTTATTTGATTTTAGAAAGTGCTCAAACCCGCTTGCCGGGCTTGAAATTAACGGCCGACCAAGTCCGTTTGGCAACCGATGCGAAGGATTACCTAAAGCGCATTGCCCAAGGGGAAGTCCCCGTATCCGTTCCAGACGATGCCTTGGCCGCCAGTGATTTTAGTGCGAATGTTGGATGCCAAGTTGTACATCGTAGATTACGTCATGTATCTGAAAAATCTTTAGGAGGTTTTTAATTATGAAAACAGAAGGAATTTTTGAAAAGTTACAGGATGCGATCGAAAAACGGTTGCTCGGTTTGAACGAATTGCGGAACGTTCCAATTTTGACGTATAAACAGAGCGATTTAAGTTCTGTCATTGAAGCAAATGTTAAAACGGGCATCGGCATAGCGATAGTGCTCATGCCGCCAATCCCAAATAATACGCGTGCGCATGTTATCGGGCCGGTTTTTCACAGCGTAACCATCGAGATAAAAGTCATAGAAAATACCGCGATGAACAAATCGGGCAAGAGTCTGCTGTTGTTGGCCGAAATAGTCATGCAACATTTGCACATGTGGCATCCAGATCTTTTGGATGAAAATTATCAACTGGAATTGGCTTCTGGGCCGCAAAATTTCAAAGCCACCCGCGAGGACAATATTAACTATTTTTCAATGTGTTTTGGCATGCCATGCCATCTAAAATTTACGTAGATAATGAAAATTACAATAGGAACAGTCACCCTAGCCGGTGGCAACGTTTCCAATGAACAACCCTACGATTTGCAAATCAACAATTCCCGGCAGACACAAATTGCTTCTGCCATGCGAGCTGCTGCCATCAGAGGGTTTGACCGTGGAAACCAGCAGACGACATTGGAGTTTAAGGTATCAAAGAGACATTCTTCGGTGGAAGAGGCACAGGCCTATGCCATTCAACATGCTGCATCGTTGACGAATTTATCATCGACTCTGGTGATTACCGAAGAACCGTCCCAGGATACCTATTCCCTAAATGACGTCGTTATCAGTGAAGTACAATCCGTAAGCGATGGGGTAGTTTCGACCCACGCTTACAAAATTATAGGTGGAACTTTTACAAAAAATTAAAGTATGAACAATTTGAATGAAATAATCGTCAGAATCAAGGCTGACACATCAAGTTTTAACAACCCCATCGATGTTCTGCGTAGTGAGATTCCGCAATTTTGGAGGGGAAACGATATCAAATTTGAAATTGGTATTTTTAATGGAAATGATGTTTTGAGTGTATCAAATTATGGGAGCATTTCCCTTGCAATTCGCAAATTGACGGATGATGGCAAAGTACCGCCTGCGAGCACACCCGCTCTCATGCAGAAAATTTGCACATCCTTCGATGACACTCTGACATCGGAAACATGGGAGGATGGCACAAAACAGCATGCTGTAATCCCATTTTCTTCGGCCGAAAGCAATGTGGTCACGGGCGATCATTGGTTGTCAGTTTGGGCAACAACCGTCGATTCAACCCCAAAAATCATAACGCTGTGTGCCGGAATAATTCGCATTCTCGAAGTCGGTGGCGGCAATCTTTCCACTCCTCCGGACCCGGTCAAAATTTATTACACGTCCAATGAGTGTGACAATAGATTCATTCCATTGACCGCCATCGACGCCAACACAAATCTCGGGACTTCCGATTCCGTGGTTCCTTCCCAAAAGGCTGTCAAAACCTACGTAGATCGGCACTCAACTTCCGGATCCGGGGAAATTATTTCGGCAAGTAACGTGGGAACTGGCATTGGTGTTTTTAAGGAAAAAATTGATGGAGATTTGAAATTTAAGACACTGAAGTCTGGCAATAACGTTACCATCGAGGCAAATGCTTCGGAAATAACCATTTCATCCTCGGGGACCGCAAGTAGCGATGGAATGGCAAACCCCATGACTGCCAAGGGAGACCTCATCGTTGGTGGTGAATCAGGGGCAGCAACGAGATTGGAGAAAGGTTCCAGTGGCCAGGTTTTAAAATCCACATCCGACGGCCTTGGATGGTCAGAGGAAAGTTCTTCATACACCCTTCCCACGGCATCGGCCGATACCCTTGGCGGAATCAAAGTGGGTAGTAATCTTAGCATTGCGAACGGTGTCCTTTCCGCCGATGGGCAAACTTATACCCTTCCCATTGCGACAGCGAGCATACTTGGTGGAATCAAGCCCGATGGAACGACCATTACCGTAAACCCATCAACGGGGGAAGCAAGTGCAATTGGCGGTGAAGGCGGTGGAAGTGGTAATTCCGATGATTGGGTACCGAGTTTGCAGTACGTCGACCTCACCTATGGTGCGTCGGGAGATGCCTATACTGCCCCAACGGATGGTTGGGTATACGTCAAGTGTACCACTTCCAATACCAATGCTTATATCATAGGGGAAGTAATGAATGGTGAAAATTTGGTAACGTACTCCAATGGCGCCACCACCTACTCTACCAGCAGAAATCTATATCTATTGTTTCCGGTGGGCAGTGACTATGTTTTCCGAATGTTCAATTCTAACCTCACCGTCAACACTTTTCGGTTTATTTATGCGAAAGGTTCAGTTCCTCCCCAACTGGAATAATGACACCACCATAACAAATAATTTCCAATTTTTTTACGCGAAAGGAGCACTCTAATATGCTTATAGGAAAAAAGAATGGCAACATCGTTGCTTTTAACGAATCCCAGGAAGATTTAGCAATCAACGCATCTGTCAAAGGGATAACACTTGATTCCATCGAAGAAACGGAAGAACCCATT
>JAISRG010000009.1 GCA_031273725.1 Puniceicoccales bacterium | reverse complement strand
TCATTCATGTTGTGTACTGGAAGGCGAAGTTTATATTTGTCTTCTGGATTACCTGATTCGGGGTATGTTATCCCTTCCTTCAGCCACCGTTCCTTTCGCTTCTTAACTTTATCAGTATCGCCACTGGTAATAGCCCTAAATACTAGATTTTTCCCATCCCCTCCATTTGTCAAATCAACGGTAATGAAACCTCTTCTTATTTTTTTTTGCCGAATTGCATATCCACTCGGTAGGGTAAATTGGTCGCTCCCTAACATCTGCCTATACATTTCGATCAATCGTTCCGGATGATTTCGGATTTCTGCGTTGATGAGAGAATTTATTGTGCATGTCGGTAAATACTTTTGCCTATGGGGAGTGAACAGGGAAGACAGTATGGCTACGGCAGGTTTTGATCCTTCAGGTAATTTCATGGCTTTTAAAATGGCTTGTCCATGTGTCCCAACGGTGATCCCATTCGCAGCATTTAACAAGTCCAATGCTTCGCTTTTTTTATTCAAAAGGCTTTCTTTATTCAAAAGTCTTTCACATACCATATACATTTGCGAACGCATGAGCTCTACGTTGGGAATGAAGCAGTATGGTGGTTTTTTAAAAATTTCTTTATGCCCGAGAAAAGCCATCAATCCTTTGAGTTTCTCGCCATCAATCTCGCCGTTTTCGCTAAAACAGCTCGCTGCTATTTCATTCGCAATCGTTTGCCAAATTCCACGAGCTTTTGCCAGAGTTAGGCTACCTAGTTGTGACCGAATAGCTTCCCAAGATCTGTCATCTACATTGGATGTTTCTCCCAAAAATGCTTCCGTAATTCCGCGTTCGAAGGTCGAGTATAATTCTTTAAATTGAAAAGCTCTGGTTTTCACTTCACCTGGCGATGCAAGCTTTGGCAACTTGCTCCCACTACTATCATTAATTAACTCTATTACATAGTCTGCGCCGGATGAACTATTCGCAAGCAGTGCCTCAGCAAACTCTTTGGCCTCCTGAGCTTCAAATTGTTCCAGATTCAATTTACCCGCATTAATCAAAGCTTTTACCGCATCTAGGCCAGCTGGACCCCGCGAAAGAAGGGCACAGGCAAATTTTTTTGATTCGGGAGGCTCCCCTAGAGAAAGAGTTGGCAACTTGCTCCCACTACTATCATTAATTAACTCTATTACATAGTCTGCGCCGGATGAACTATTCGCAAGCAGTGCCTTAGCAAACTCTTTGGCCTCATCGGACGAGAAATTTGTCGTATTCAATTTACCCGCATTAATCAAAGCTTTTACTACGGCTAGGCCAGATAGACCCCGCGCAAGAGCATCATAGGCAAATTTTTTTGATTCGGAAGGCTCCACTAGGGCAGATTTTTGTAACTTACCTTCATTAATTAACTCTGCCAGATAGTTCCTGCTTTCCTCACTACTCTTAAGCATTTCATTGACAAACTCTTCGGTATCTGTTTTCAGCTCCAATTTGTCTTTCCTAATTAAAGCTTTTATCACGGCTAAGCCAGATAGACCTATCTTAATAAGGTCATTGGCAAACCTGCTTATCATTAGCAAAGGACAATGCGGCAACCTATTTTCATTAATCAACTCTGCCAGACAGTTCCTGCCTGTAGCACCACAGTTAGCCAGTGTGTCTAAAAGATTTTTGGACTCATCTTTTGCCTGTTTAAGGTTTGGCAATGTATTGTCATTAATTAAGTCATCTGGCTTGTTATTGCCTGCCTGACCACACTTAAGCAATGCCTCAGCAAACTCTTTGATATCCTGATCTTTAAATTGTCTTAGATCCAATTTGCCTTTTTTAATTAAAGCTTTTACCACGGCTAGGCCAGATGGCCCTTGCTCAAGAAGCTCACAGGCAAATTTTTTTGATTCGGAAGGCTTCCCTAGAGAAAGACTTTGCAACTTATCTTCATTAATCAACTTTTCCAGACAGTTCCTGCCTGTATCACCACAGTTAACCAGTGTGTCTAAAAGCTTTTTGGACTCCCCTTCTGTCAGTTTAAGGCTTGGCAATTTATTGTCATTCATCAACTTAGCTAGGAATGGTACGCCAACCTTTCCTTCCGCAAGCAGAGCGGTTCTTAGCGAATCCACACTTTCCAACTTTGAAAGTAATGCAGATTGGTCTTTGTCTTGGTTCTTTTCAAATTTATCCGCTATTTGATCTGCCACACCATCTAGGGCTCCCGTTAAAAAATCTTTAAATTCGGTTTTTTCTTCATCGCTCAAATTTTTTTGCAGTCTGCCAAGAAATTCAATTCTGCGATCAACGTCACCTATATTTTTGAATTCATCGATAATGTCCTTAGTTTCTATCTTTCCCTTGCTCAACCTTAGCAAATGTTTTATATTATTGGCAACATCGGCTTCATTTTCATGTAATGTAATGGCTCTAAAAGCTGCTTTCAAAAAACCAAGATTGCCGCTAGGTTCACTGTCTTTGCAAGTTTGAATAAGTTTACCAAGAACTTGTTTTGCAGCCTCAATGTTAAAATTTTCTATTTGTGTATTTTCATATTTTTTTGCCTCTTCAATCAAGCTTTGGAATTCACTTTTCGGCGCAGATACGGATTCACTTAAGCTTGATAATTCACCTGGTTCACTCCCCTGTGGACCTGAAGCATCGGCCGAATGGCTTTCCAAACTTCTGTCTTTTAGCTTAAAACCAAACTTATTCTTTAAAATGTTAACAACTGTTGGATCTAGGGAAGATATACTAGAGTTTGTTCCGGTGCCTGATGGCAAGCCTAAAGGTCCGTCTACCGGTGGTGTTGCTTCCATAAAATAACCTCCTTAAATCACATAAAGTTTACATACTTTAATGAAAATGTCAATTTTTTTGCAAAAATACCCCGCATTTCTTCTAAAAGTTGTGGTTTGTTAACATGGGCACAAAAATTTAACGGCTAAGGCGAAAGAAGTAAGCTATCTGCCATTCTATTCGCCAGATCTTAACCACATCGAGCATTACCGGGCTTGGATCAGGAATAAACTCTCATCCCTTTGGCGCCACATTGTCAATTTTTACGATCGCCTTTCTCTGCCTTTGATCTTAGTTAAGGAACTACTTCCGTCTGGCGCAGTATATGTGGGGCTGACCCTAGACATTTGTAATGGTTTTGCTAAAAATTTTCAATTATTGTGCTTGAACTATCGGTGTAATTTCCCAGGTTTTGCCCTAATTGTTCTTTGATGGTGTCAAATGGGTTGACTCCATGTTTATTAACCTTAACCCCCAGTTTTTGGGAAAATTATGGAATCTACAGTTATGGAAGAGCTTCTTGCATCACATCCTATGGAGGAGTTGAAAGAAGGCTTAGTTGTGAAGGGTGTCGTTACGAAAATCCATGGAAATGAGGTGGCCGTCGACATAGGAGGAAAGGCAGAAGGAGTTATTTCTGCCCTTGAATTTAATGACATCGAATCCCTGGAAGTTGGCAGTGAGATCGATGTGTACATTGAACGTTTGGAAGATAAATATGGAAATCCGCTGATTTCACATGATAAGGCTTTGCAGAAAAAGAATTGGGCATTGATCGTTGAAAATTGCGAAGAGGGCTCGGTTCTTCCTGGCCGCGTAAAAGGCAGGGTCAAGGGTGGATTATTGGTGAATATTGGAGTTGATGCCTTCCTTCCCGCTTCCCAGGTCGACACACAGTCTCCCATCAACCTCGACCAGTACATTGGGAATACCTATGAGTTTAAAATTTTAAAAATTAACCAAGAGCGCAAGAATATCATCATTTCGCGGCGGGAGTTGATCGAAGAAGAACGCCAGAAAAAACGCAAACTATTGCTCGACGAAATTAAAGTCGGTGACATTCGCACGGGTATTATTAAAAACACTACGGACTACGGAGCATTTGTCGATGTTGATGGATTAGATGGTCTCCTGCACATAACTGATATGAGCTGGGGACGCATTTCCCATCCAAATGATGTCGTGAGACCAGGACAAGAGGTTAGTGTCATGGTTATAGGAATCGACCAGGAAAAGGAACGATTTTCCCTAGGGCTGAAGCAAACCGTACCAAATCCATGGGATAACATTGAACAGCGTTATCCGATAGGGTCAAAGATCCACGGAAAAGTCGTCAATATGGTTCCCTATGGGGCATTTGTGGAAATTGAAAATGGTGTCGAAGGATTAATTCACGTAACGGAAATGTCATGGACAAAGCGCATTAATAAGCCGAACGAGATTGTAAAAATTGGACAGGAAATAGATGCCGTTGTCATAGAAATTTCCAAGGACGAACAGAGGATTGCCCTGAGCCTAAAACAAACCGATGAAAACCCATGGGAAATGGTTTGTAGAAATTATCCCGTTGGGGCGCATGTCCGCGGGAAGATACGCAATATGACGGCATACGGAGCATTTGTCGAATTGGAAGAAGGTATCGACGGAATGATCCACGTCAGCGATATGAGTTGGACGCGAAACATCAGTAACCCGAACGAATTTGTTAAAAAGGGAGACGAAGTTGATACAATTGTATTGAGCATAAATCAAGAGCAGCAAAGGATTGCTCTGGGAATCAAGCAATTGACGGAAGATCCATGGCCGGAAATACAAAGAAAATATAGGGTTGGGGCGGCAGTGACTGGAACGGTGACGAGAATTGTTCCCTACGGTGCATTTATCAAGCTGGAAGGTGATCTCGAAGGCCTTGTTCACATCAGTCAGATTTCGGAAACTCACGTTGATAAAGTCAAATCTGTGCTAGCCGTCGGACAAGAAATCGCTGCCCGGGTAATAAAAATCGACCAAAACGATCGCAGAATCGGCTTGTCAATAAAAGCAGCAAACTATGACGAAACAGCATTTACCGAAGAAATGAAAGCATTTGATAAAATTAAAAACACAAGTGAATTGGTCAGTTTGTCTGACATGTTTTCGGGGATTGATGAATCTCTGGGCCAAAGGGAAGAAGAATAGAATTAAAATTGCCCGGGGATGTCTTTTGAAATGATCCTTGGGCCAAAGATGTTTAGCATATGACCGAGCTTGAAGAAAAAAAGGTTGACGGAAGTGATGTATATGCCGTTCGCATGGCGAAATTGGAGGATATGCGAAGGAATGGATTTGACCCTTTCGGACAAAATTTCCAAAGGGAACATACATCCGAGGAAGCGAAAAAACTCTACGAAGCAGATTCTGAGAACCAGCAAATGGTTAGTGTCGCCGGAAGGATTGTAACGTTTCGCCTAATGGGCAGGGCAAGTTTCGTAAAAATTTTAGACAGCGATGGGCAGATTCAACTATATGTTTCAACGAATGACATCGGAGATGACCAGTATAAAGATTTTACAAAATTTGATATTGGAGATATCGTCGGGGCCAGCGGAGAACTGTTTAGGACAAAAACCGGAGAAATTACGGTTCGCGTCAAAAGTATTTTGATGGTTGCAAAGTCATTGC
Organism: Puniceicoccales bacterium; assembly: GCA_031273725.1. GTDB lineage: Bacteria > Verrucomicrobiota > Verrucomicrobiia > Opitutales > JAIRKQ01 > JAIRKQ01. The sequence continues at coordinate 21,680 of JAISRG010000009.1, read as the reverse complement.
GGCCGCTCCCGGAAAAATGGCATGGCCTAGTAGACAATGATCAAATTTACCGGCAGAGGTATTTGGACCTGATCGTTAACCAGGAATCCCGCGATAGGGCAAAGAAGAGGTGTCAAATAGTAAAGGAAATTCGACGATTTTTGTGGGCTAAGGGATTTGAGGAAGTAGAAACTCCAATTCTGCAAAATATTGTTGGTGGTGCGGCTGCACGGCCATTTGAAACATTTATGAATGCCCTCAATCAAAAATGTTACCTGAGAATAGCCACGGAACTTTTCCTAAAAAGGATGCTGGTGGCTGGGTTTGATAGGGTATTTGAAATTGGTAGAATTTTTAGGAATGAGGGGTTGTCTCGCAAACACAATCCTGAATTTACAAGTATTGAAATATATCAAGCTTTTTCCGATTATAAAGGCATGATGACGTTGGTGCGTGAAATATTACAGCATCTTTGCAAAACCGTCGTCGGAACAACGACCATAGCGGCCCACGATGGAACAATTATCGAGCTTGGAGGAGAATGGGCCGAAAGGCGTTATTGTGACCTGATTACTGAAGCGACGGGAAATGCCGATTGGTTTTCCTTTTCCAAGGATCAGAAGTTAAAACGATGCAAAGACCTTGAAGTTGAAGTAAACCCAGACAATGAAGATTTTGAAATAACAAATGATGTTTACAGCAAAATAGTTGAGCCAAAACTCATTCAACCAACATTTGTTACCCATCTGCCAAGGGAATTATGTCCGCTTGCAAAGATAAATAAGGCCGACAGCCGCTATTTGGATGTTTTTGAATTGTGCATAAATGGCCAGGAAATTGCGCCGGCATATTCCGAACAAAATGATCCATTCATACAGCGGGAAATGTTCGAAAAACAGATCGGAGAAGAAAAACACAATTTAGACAATGAGTTTTTGTTATCTTTGGAATATGGTATGCCTCCGGCAGGTGGCATGGGTATTGGAATCGATAGGTTGGTTATCCTATTAACGGGAGCCGCTAGCATTAGAGACACGATACTTTTTCCCATGCTGCGGCCACAGGAAGGAAATTAACCACAGTGGCAAATTTACAATGGTCGGTTGGGTCAATTAATTTAGTTTGGCCTTTGCCTCTTTTTTCAGGGTATACCATTTTGTATCACAATGTTTTTTCTCTTGCTCAGATCGTCGATTTTCACAAATGGCTTTACCAGTCTTAGGAGTTGGGATTTCATTTTTCTCCTCTAAGATTTCTCATTTTTTTGTCCCTCTATTTTGCCATTCGCGTTTCTGTTATCCAACGCAGACATAACTTCTTTGGTCATAAATGTCTTGTCTTTAGCCCCAATGCCAAATGTTCTCCCTGCAAATGACGATTTTACATCTTTTGTGTTTGCAGATTCTACAATATGATCTAATTTTTCAGGTTCAAGTTTCATAGAAGTACAATGTTGTAAAAAGTTCTGAAAATTGCAAGTAAAATTTTACATTTAAAATATAGTCGATTTGTTTAAGCTAAACGCAAGAGCAAGGGAGGATACATCCCATAGTATACTAGACGAAAGTAGCTCCGTATTGCCAATTTTTATGACAGACTTTCTATCGCTCTCAATCTTAATTATGGAACTACGTTAATCTAGCTCACTATAATTCGTGTGCTTGGGTAGATTTGAGTGATTGGTTTTGTGCTCTGAAAAATCTTTCGGATAAAAGTACAAACTTGCACGCTTTTTTGTATATTCCCTTTTGTTGTATCTTAGAAAGTTTTCTTTGGGAATACTTTACGGCATCGGTTAATTTCAAAACTTCTGTGAGTAAACTTATGACAGACCAGTCGTTTTGGGCATTGGAAAGCAGTTTGTTTATCGTTTCTTCGGACGTTATTTTCATGGATGGAATTTTGTATGCCCCGCGTACGTAAACCTTTAGTGCGAACGATAGCAATTTTGAGAATTCATGGAATGTAGAATCTGATATTTGAGCGCGCGCCAGCCGTAGGTTATTTATTGTCAAATTGATTAGCGAAGGCCGGGGCCGCATTTCAGTACGCTTTTTGGCAGATTTGAATTTACACCTTCGGGCTAAAGCTAGCACCATCAAAACCAGCGCAAATATGACGATTATCATGGTTCTGTCATTCATTTTTTATGGGCTTCCCTGACCATTTTTTATAATTAATGTCGCCGTAATTCTTTAGCTCTCCATTTGCGATTTCACAAAGGTCTAAAATGTCAAAATTCGCCGTAGAAATATCATAGTTCGCAGGGGGGAAATTTTGATATTTTTCGCACCGAATACGCCGCGTATCCAAGAATAACATATTGTCTTCAAAATCAAGCTCATCCATTGCCGAAATTTTAATGCCAGCGCTATCCTTCGTTCTGACAATCAAATTGTCCATAGTGCCGTAGGTACAGATGCTTTTGGCACTTCGATTTAAATGTAGGCCCATGTCTAGGGCATCATATGTCAGTAACTTGCAATCATATTTGCCAAAGATCATCCAAGTATTTATCGATGTAAGGGCCACCCTTAACCCCAGGGCCGAACCAGGACCACCACAATATATCATGCCATCGAAATTACCGATGGCACAATTTGTTTTCAATAGCAACTCTTCTACGGCAGAAGTAATTACATCAACGGCATTCCCAATTGATGCCTTACTTGCCAGAATAGTTTTATTATCTATGATGATAACTTGCGTCACTGGAGTAGCTGAATCTATCAATAGATATCGATGGCTAAACATTTCCGTAAATTTGTATATATCTACATTTTTAGCAAAGCAATTCACAAACAAGGGGAAAACACCCCGAGAGGCCCTAAAAATTTAAGTACTTTTTTGGCTCATAGTGCTTATTTCTCAGTTCTTAAGATTTTCAAGGTTTTTCCTCGTTCTAAATTTGCGTTCTAGAAAGAATACTCAACACCACAGGAAAGGTTGTGGGAGGAAATATCCTTATTGAATCTCGCGACATAGGAACCGACGATGCTCCAGTGGACATTGAATTTTTGGGAAGCTCCGAGTGATACAATTGCAACATTCTTGGAAGGGAGCCCAAGTTTTGGAGTGAACTCACCGATGCCAAGGTTATTATCGAAGTTAACGGTAACCTCAGAATGTGATCGTATTGCCTGGCACTCCCAACCGGCCTTCAAAGACAATGTCAGCTTCCTATCCACATATGTCAGGTTAGGAATTTCTCTTTCAATGTTGATGCCGACGATAGTGGTTAGGAAGTCATGTTTGACGGAAGAAACATGTCGTGCGCCTATTGCAGCTTTTGTTGATTCATCGTATCCTTTTTGGGCAATGTGGCTGTAATTTGCCCGGAGCCATATCCCAAAGTGGTAACCCTTACATGCATATAGGTTTTTGACTAATTCTGCGCTTACAAAAATGTTGTCAGACCCAACTTTGGCATCGAAAACGTTGGAACCTAAATCGGTCCTGTGTAACCTGTTATTGCCGTAACTGTACCCAAGAATAACCCCAAGGTTTGTCTTCAAAAGTTTATCGTTGAATGATTCGTAAACACCGAACAGTTCTAGCGTATAAACATCGTGCTTGGCGGATTTCTCGCGACCGATAGCAGGACCGGAAAAGGTTGTCTTTCCGTGAGCATACCCAAAGGCGACGCCCAGGCGGAGGTACTTTTCATCGGCAAATGTCCAAATATTATCAAGTCCCATAACAAAGCCGCACATGTTATTGTTATACCCAAGTCCAGCGATCTTATTTTGGTGGGCTTGACCATAGATGATATGGATGAACGGGTCAGCAAGACAGCCTTTTACGCTTACCATGCGGTCGGCAAGGGCATCGGTAAGTAAGGTATTGGCTGTCATCGTTATGAATGCTAGCTCGGAATTGACGCTAGGATCGTCATCGTTCACACCTGACGGACTCGCATGGTCAGGGGCATCAGGGACAGGGACAACAAGCTCAGCAGGGCCAAAGCCATCAGGAGCCACAAGGAAGCCAGAGTCATCGTCAGAACCAGAGCTAAGGGCAGGGATACGAGCCTCAGCAGCAAGGGCACCAACATCAGGGACAGGGGCATTAGGTTGATTGGCATAAAGGGTTCTGCTACCAAATCTCAAGATGGGGGCCCCAGGGACAGGGACAACACGCTCAGCAGCAGCACGCTCAGCAGGGGCACCAGCACCAAAGCCACCAGGGGAATCAGGGCCAGAGTCAAAGTCAGAATCAGGGCCAGGGCTAGGGACAAAGCCAGAGTCATCGTCAGAACCAGAGCTAAGGGCAGGGATACGAGCCTCAGCAGCAGGGGCACCAGCACCAGGGGCCTCAGGGACAGGGACAACACGCTCAGCAGCAGCACGCGCAGCAGGGGGGGCACCAACAATATCAGCCTCATGCTCGGCAGGCACATCAGCAGCAAGGGCATCAACAACAGGGGCCTCATGGACAGGGGCATTAGGTTGATTGACATAAAGGGTTCTGCTACCAAATTTCAAGATGGGGGCGCCAATGGCACCACGGCCATCAGCCTCATGCTCGGCAGGGGCATCAGCATTGCGGATAACACCACCAGCACCAGTGGCATCAGGGGCAACAAAGGCACCACCAAGGCCAGGGACAGAATCAGAGCTAGGGGTAGGGATACGAGCATCAGCAACAGGGGTATGGTCAGCAGCAGCCTCAAGCTCAACACGCTCAGCAAGGGCATCGGCATCAGGAGCCACAAGGAAGCCAGAGTCAGCACCATGGTCATCCCAAGGGGCACCAAGGAAGCCAGAGCCAAGGACAGAACCAGAGCTAAGGGCAGGGATACGAGCCTCAGCACCAGGGGAATCAGGGCCAGGGACAACACGCTCAGCATGGACATCAGAGGCATCATGTGCATCAACATTGCGGACATCAGCCCCAAGCTCAACAGTGGCACGACCACGACCACGACCACGGGCACCAAGGCCAGCACGACCACGACGAGCACCACCACCAGCACCAGTGGCATCAGGGGCAACAAAGGCAGCACCAAGGACTTGGCCACCAGCCCCACGCGCAGCAACACGAGTACTACGCTCAGTTGCCTGAGCACGACGATTAGCTTCCCTATTAGCATCCTCCTGCTTAGCATCAAGAGCAGCCTGCTTAGCAAGGCTAGGAGCACCCAATAAAACGCTATTAAAGAATAATACTATGCATATGGCAATTACTGCACATCTCCAAATTAGGTATTTTTTTAAATTAAACATTCTATCATTCCTTCACTGTTTTGCTGTTATTATAACTTGATATAACTTGACATTCTGTTTGTTCAGAACCTATCAATTCAAGTTTTTTGTTCTTCCACTCCAACCATGACCTCACCTATCTCCGTCCACGCTGATAATAAAAATTTTTTCTCGGCCTGTACCGATAATGTCAACCGTTTTCAAGTGTCGGAAAACTGCGCAGCAGAAATTTTCCCACTTCCACATTGAGAAACTTCACAATAGCCCCATTTAAAGGTTTTACTTTTAACATCTCTACCTAATTTTAATGTTGGTAAAATTTTTTCATCAAGACGGATCTTGACTTTGTGCAGGTGCGGGAGGTATACGAAATTTTATAGCAATGCAAGAAAAATTTGCTTTTTAAAAAAATTTTTTAAAAAAATCTTACGCAAGTCGCAAAATTTGTGAAGGTGTAAGGATTGAAATTTTATCCTTTTTCAGACGTTAATCTCTTCTTGGCTCTTTATGAATCCTGACTCTAACCTAAGTTTTTGACTTTCGCTTCAAAGTCTGCCAGCTGCAGGGCATCGATCAGTGGATCGATATTTCCCTCCATAATTTGTGGTAGGCTATATAGCGTTAGTCCAATGCGATGGTCGGTTACCCTGCTTTGGGGAAAATTATATGTCCGTATCCTTTCGGATCGATCACCGGAACCCACCTGGTCTTTTCGCGTCTGGGCATATTTGGCCCGTTCTTCATCTTCTTTCTGCTGCAACAGGCGGGATCGGAGGACTTTCATGGCCTTGATTTTGTTCTTTTGCTGTGATCTTTCATCGGCACAGTAAACGGCCATGCCGCTCGGTTTATGCACAATTTGAACGGCAGAATCTGTGGTATTTACTCCCTGTCCACCCGGGCCACTGGCACGGCAAACGGAAATTTCTAAATCTTCGGGGGCAATTGTAATGTCGACCTCCTCCGCCTCCGGCAAAACTGCAACGGTGGCAGCCGACGTGTGGATCCGTCCATTGGCTTCCGTCGTAGGTACTCTCTGTACCCGATGGACTCCACTTTCAAATTTCAAGAATTTGTAAACATCTTCCCCGGAGATTAGGAATATTATTTCTTTGAGCCCACCCGTATCTGATACGCTCGTTGACATCACTTCTATTTTCCATCCCTTGGATTCCGCAAATTTGGTGTACATCCTGTAAAGATCTCCGGCAAATAGGGATGCTTCTTCTCCACCGGTACCAGCACGAATTTCAACGACAGTATTGCGAGAATCGCTGGGATCGGGTGGGATCATGAGCATTAGCATATCCCGTTTAAGCTGTTCAATGGTGCTCTGTGAATTCTCAATTTCCTGTTTCGCCAATGCCTTTAGCTCATCATCCAGGGATGGATCGTTCAACATTGCCTTTGCGGATTCTAGTTCTTCCGAAGTTTTTTGTATCTGTTCCTCCTTGGCGATTAAAGTGCCTATTTTTTGGTACTCCCGGGATACTGCCGAGGATATCCTGCGGTCGGAGTAGAAATCTGGCTGACCCATTTGTTCTTCAAGAACTTTATACCTGGCTCTGAATTTTGCAATGTCAGGAGTATTTTTCATGGCAATGGTACTAATGTTTTTCGGGGAAAAACAAAGCATTTAAAACATGTGATCAAAAATTACATTAAACATGGCAATGACTATTGTTTTCCAAAAGTCCCAACTAATCCTCGCACGTAGGAATCAGTTTTGACAAAGTTTAATTCCTCGACGATGGCTTTTTCTTTCCTTGCAAGATTTATACGTGATTTTGCAATGTTGCCTCCACTGCATTTGTTGAAATCTTTGACATACTCTAGGCCTTTCGATAGGTGTTCGATTTGAGACATTTGGTATTTTTTCAATCGGGCCAGATACCAATCGTCGTTGATGATGTTTTCCCTGGCAAACATCGCCCTAAATTTTTCATCCCGCAGGGTCATACCTTCATATTGCCCATCGATGGCAATGTGTAACAGAGCTCGTAGCGGCGGAATGGCATTGGCAAATTCAGCGTTATCGGCTATTAGCAGTGCTGCACGCCTATGGGCTTCGAGGATGGTATCCATGCTATCGACGAAAATACCCATATCCTGCGTTTCTGGACGTAACATGCGGTCGGAAAATATCGTATTCGGAAATTGGAATATGCGTCCCGCAAACGCCCTGACAAATTTTCGCGTAATCCTGTATCCCAGGCGTTCTGCGTGTACCAACTTGCCACTGTGCTCAAAATTTTCACAGCGCTCAAGATATCCGTGCTCGATTAGGAACTTTGGGCTCCGTTCTTCATCAGTCATTCTGCACCAAATTTCTGGCAATAGGTAGGTAATGTCATGGTCAACTTTAAAATTTGGGCCCACATATCCGGCCGCCGACAGGAATCCAGAATAACCTGTCAGAATGAAGCTCAGAAGCGCATTGTTCAAATCATACACGCTACTTAGGCAATTGAATGGGCCCTTTGTCATCGCTCCTTCTAGGCCAGCACCAGTTGTCGATGGAGACTTCCCGGTCATGCTCGACATGTATTCCAAAAAAAGTTCCGGCAAATCCATATAATGCAATGGGCCATAGACACACAGCGGCTTGACACCTTTCTCCGGCGGGTTATTTCTCCGCCCAGAAAGGATGTCGCTGACCGGCGTACTTCTCGCATCGAAATCGTGGTTATACCTTCGCCATAGTTTGAAAGAAACCGTTGTCAAATAGGTATCGAATGCATTACAAATGTCATTTCGATTTTGCAAATATCTCTGATTCTTGCTTATGGTTCCATCGGGCATCACCCGCAATTCCGATGGGCAAACGATGAAGTTTGGTGCATTCTCATCGCGTACAAAATCTTCCAGCATCTTTCTCATGGGAGCAGAGTATGTTTCAAATTTTATGCGATTACGCATCATTTGTTTCACATCATCCCGGGTTAGTGCTTTGAAATTACATGTAAAAATGTTGTCCAGGGTCATGTCACTTTCACTGCCAGGATCATAGCCGGGAATAATCGCCTCGTCGGGCCGTTGGTATAATCTATATTCGCAGTTGTGTACAATTTTGATGGACGGATTGGCGTTATCGGCCGCTAAATATGGAATGTTTCCGGCGGGGACAGTGGTGGTTACCGAAATATCATCCGCCAGCTGGAATTTTGCCGATGGGATAAAGTCATCGCGCAATGAAAACAGGCGCCAATGGTTTGAAAAATCAAAACCAACCCTTAGGTAATGCTCAAATAGTTTTTCATTGTTATACCTCAATTCATTGCCGTATTCTCCATTAATTTTGTCGACGGTAAAAAATCGCTGCCACTCGGATCCCGCAAAGTTTTTACTAAACCGTTTTATGGTGAAGATCAGTTCTAATATGTACTGGGGGATGGTTTTGAGCCACGAATTATATTCATCCGTATAATAATCACTTGGAGTCAGCAATTTTATGACACTTCCAAGGCTTCTCTTGGGGTCCAATAGTGGCCTACTATCGGGATTACTATTATCCCTAAAACGTTTTGAGAAATCTTTTTGAATTATTTCCTGTGTCAATTTGCAATCTTTGTCATAGTCAAAGACAATGGTCGGGCCCGTTGATATGAATTCATCGATTGGTTTTGCGATTTCCGATTTGCCACCACCGGAAACCGTTGCCGGTTTGTAGCAAAAAATCCCGCGGGCGGAAGTTCCCACCATCTTCCACCTACCATTTCGCCCATCGGGCTTTTCGAGCGTAATTCTATACCCGGAAGGTAAAATATAGACCTTTTCATATTCAAATGGCAGTTTTACAGTTTTCCCTCTGGTCTCCCATGAAATAGCTAATTCCGGCAGGCAAAAATTTGCATATTCTGGCAAATACACTATGCTTGGGAAATGCTTGTCAATGGCAAATCCATCCCGTAAAATTAGTGATTTGGAACAGCAATTTACTATGTTTTCAAATCCGTGATCATACCCAAAATCTTCGCAATAGTTGAAGTTGTCACCGAGGTCGTACTTCGGGAAAACCAAAGTACCACCCGAATGTTCTTCCTCGCACATGCCAAGCATATTAGCCACATAGGACATTTGCGATTTTATTTCTTTTTTGCCATACCCGTTGTAGCTATCGGCAACTATGGAAACTACGACATCACCGCCATCGCGAGCCATGACCCTAAACGGCTTTCCTCCGTGATATAGCTCATCTTCATTTTCCCAGCACATGCCATCTTTTTTTTGCCGTTCGGATGCTTCGCTAACATGGGGTAATCCCAGGAATTTTTTGGTACATTTCCTTAGCTGCGGCGCAAATACTATGCATCCCGTATGGCCCGTCCATGTCATCGGATCTAGGGCAGCATCATTTTCCGGCAAAAACGGAGATCCACCATTGCCAAAAATACTTTCCGTACAGTCCAAAATGCTAACCAGGCTTCCGGGGACAAAAAACCGCACCTCCATTTTTTTTTCTTCTTGAATGCCTTCCATTCTGGGACAAATGACCGGTTTCATGTAGTTGGAAACAAATAATTTACTAGGACTACCATGGTCAGCGGTAAATGGAACAACCAACATTTTATCATCCGGAGCGAAGGCTACTTGCAACATCTTTGCAAATGTAATTTTTGGAATCTCTTTTTTGTCGGAGGGGACGGTTGGACCACCATCGACAATGTGGAAAACATCCTTCGTTGTTCTCTTGTCCGTAGAAGGATTGTGCAAGACACCATTGTACGTTCGATAGGAATCCACATAATCGGAATGGAATTCATCGGATTCTTCCGGTAGAGAAAGGATCCTCGCAACCCCATATTTGTCGCAAATAAAATCATTTCGCGGAAGATAGGGGCCGGAATAATTGGAATCTCCCAAAAATCTTTTGCAAAATTCTTCTATGCGTTCATCGGCTTTACATTTGCCACTGGCCAGGTTTCCATTTTTTCCAGGGTTTATTGCCGACGAAGAGGTATGTGTTTTCGTGTTCCCAACTGCCAAGAGTCGTGCTTTTATGTCGCCTATCTCTTTGCCTTTTGGCAAAACATTTATTCCTTTTTCGGTAACACCTATGCTCGTTCTTCTCTCCATATCGACTCCTGGAAAAAGTGTAAGAACGTTCCAGTACATGGCAAGAACCAAAATATTTTTGCCTCTCGACCGTAAACAAAAACGCTAACGGTCCACCGGCATTGGCAATTGGCTGCCAAAGAATATATTAGCGACAAACTAACCCCTATAGGCACTAATCGACTCGATTTGCCAGGTTTCTTTGTGATCTTCAGAAACGGTCTCAATAATTTCTTTTTCTTTTTTCCCGAGTAGCGATTGGGCCATGCTAGTTTTATATGAAATGATGTTTTTGGAAGGGTCTCCGTCCCATGCTCCCAAAATGGTATATTCGAGAGTTTTTCCCGATTCCACTTGGCGTATTTTCACGACTGATCCAATGGAAACCATAGATGTGTCAATATTAACGAAATCGATGACGTGGGCCATTTTTAGCTCATCTTCCAATTGAGCTTTTCGCGACAATAGGGTATCCTGATCCTGCCTCGCCATCTTATATTCGGAATTTTCGCTAAAATCACCATATTCACGGGCCTGATCAATGGCTTTTTTGTTAGCTGGGATTTTCTCTTTGACCAACAGGTCATACTCCCTGCGTTTGCTTTCCAAACTAGCCAAGGAAACTTTCAGGGAAACCTCCTGTGGCAATTTTGCCCTATTGGCGCTCAAAACAAGTTCTTGTAGCCCAGGAAATTCCGTAATAAATCGTGCCAAAAGAGATTTTTTCGAAAGATTGTCAATTCCTTGATTGATGAGTAAAGTTTGCGCCAGATCGCTGGCTATTTCTTCCGTTGCATTTGATAGTAAATCACGAATCAATGTCCTATCGTTGTTCAATAATTCCACCAGTGGAATTTTTTTTAGTTTTCCGGCTGACAACAATGCCTCATTGTCAATTGCCCAAAATATCGCACGTAGTAGTTCACAGGACATCAGTTCTCCCGAAAACACTTCTTCAAATTTTTTTGCATGGCGATTTTTTATAATCCATTGTAGAAGAATTGACCGTAGGCTTTTTTCTTTTAGCCATTTTACAAGAGTCTCCCGCAGGGCATCTGCACAAGAATTGTCTTTGAGATAGATGATACATTCATTGGTCAACCTCTCGTTGCAATTTTTCAAAATATTGAAGCACAGTTTATCCCATTCATCTGGAAATACACGCGTTACTAGTTCTAAAAATACACCATAGTAATTCGGATGCAAATTATCACAGATTTTTGTCAGATTTTGACATTCGCCGACCAGGACTTCCAGTTTTGGGTTCAATGTATCAATGTTAATCCCGGATAGTTTCGCCAATTCATCTCTGACGACACATGCTTGGAATTTGTCGGCAGTGGTAATTTTCCTGGTCTTGACGGAACACATTTCGGACAAACATTCAATGATTTTTATGGCAGAATCCTTCAATGATTCATTTGTCTTGAGCAATGCTAAAAATTTTTCCGCAATGGTTATCTTCTGACGGATGTCGCGTACGGATTCAAACCGTTGCATCAATTGATCTTCTTCTAAAATAGGTTTGTCGCAAAGTCCTAGGTAGGTCACATTGCCTTCCATTAGGGTCAATTTTGGTTCCTTTGCTATTAGTTTTTTGGTAACATTCCACCATCTCTTAAAGTTTTTTTCTTCCACTATTTTTCCGAATGTCTTTTCGATATCACCGAGGGAAGCCTTGCGGTTTTGCGTTTTCTCTAAATATTCCACCAGCAGTGCGATTGATGATTTTTTCATCTTTTGGCAGATTTCCACGGGATTATTGTGGAATTTAACCAACATATCATCGTTTTGCAGAATTTCTAATTTTTTTATGCAAAACACCGGATCCATTAGGTGAGGTTCGTTGTCTTCATTTTCAAAAGCGATAATGAGCCGTTTTTTTTCTGTATCATAGCCCTTCAGTTGCCCTATTCCGAAAGATTTATGCAAGCAATAGGCTCCCCGTGTCATCTTTTCAAAATCAGCCCTAAACTTCTCTAACAAGAAATTTCCTTCAATTAAACCCTCTATGTCTTCTTTTTCCATGATGTTTCTTCGCCAATTTTTGTAAATTGAAACTTTAGCTAAGCCAACTTACGCTATTTGGGTAAATATCGCAGTGTCCCTAACAAAGGACAATAAATGGGACGCTTTGTCAAGTTTTTTTTGTGATCTATTTCAAGAATTGCCACGCCAAAATCGGGCTTCTGGAGAGACAATCGGAAAATAATCGAAACTTTCGATCTATTTCCCAGGAAGGTTTAAACTTTTCCTCGCATTTTTGCTAAAAGTCGGGAAAAAATACTCCATGAAAATTTTTGAAAACTTCGATAGCGTGGTCTGTGGAGGAGGACATGCTGGATGTGAAGCAGCTCTCGCAGCATCCAGGGTCGGAGCCAAAACATTATTGGTAACTGGGAATATTGACACGATTGCAAAAATGAGTTGCAACCCTGCCATTGGTGGGTTGGCGAAGGGTAATATCGTGCGTGAAATTGACGCTTTGGGGGGCGAAATGGCAATAAACACAGATGCAACGGCCATACAATTTCGGCTCCTAAATCGTTCCAAGGGAGCTGCAGTGCAGGGGCTCCGTGCCCAATGCGATAAAGACATGTATTCCCTGCGAATGAAACAGGTTCTCGCACAAGCATCGGATAATCTGTCAATTTTCCAAGCGATAGTCACGGGAATAATTGTAAAAGATGGCAAAGTAATAGGGATTTCCACCGACACGGGAATTGAAATATTTGCCACGACTGTAGTTCTAACCAATGGGACGTTTTTGCGCGGGCTAATACACATAGGAAAGAATAAAATTCAAGGGGGGCGGCTCGGGGATTTTTCTGCACAAAATCTATCGACCAGTTTATCCGAACACGGCATAAAACTTGACAGAATGAAGACTGGGACTCCTCCACGGATCTTGGGAACATCCATTGATTTTTCTGCATGTGAAGAACAGCGGGGAGATTCTTTCCCATGCCTATTTGCTTTTTACGATACCAGAGACCGGGAAATATTCGACGGAATGTTTACCACAAAATTTGATGGGGATATAAAAAATTGTGCCATCCTTGGTCCAAATTTTCACGGTCAGAAATCATGCTGGATTACCCACACCAATTCAGTCACAAAGGAAATAATTTTGGACAATATTTCACGTTCACCGCTATATTCGGGAGAAATCACGGGTATCGGCCCAAGATATTGTCCGAGCATCGAAGATAAATACGTAAAATTTCCCGACCACGATGGGCATCGGTTATTTTTGGAACCGGAAGGATATCATTCCGACGAGTGGTACATAAACGGCCTGTCATCTAGTATGCCATTGGATGTGCAGCTGGAGGTATTAAAGAGCATTCCGGCATTGAAAAATGCAAAAATGTTGCGGCCGGCCTATGCCGTGGAGTATGATTTTGCTTTGCCGACGCAAATCGATGCCAACCTACATTCAAAAATTGTGGAAAATTTGTTCTTCGCTGGCCAAATTAACGGCACATCGGGATACGAAGAAGCGGCAGGACAGGGGCTTGTGGCCGGTGTCAATGCGGGAAGAAAGGCCCTGGGTCAGGATATGCTACTGTTGGGGCGACATGATGCCTACATAGGAGTATTAATCGATGATTTGGTAACGAAGGGAACATTTGAACCCTATAGAATGTTTACGAGCAGGGCGGAACATAGGCTGCTATTAAATCACGGTAGTGCCGATGTCAGGTTGCTCGATTTTGCAGAGAAATTTGGACTAATAGATAAAGCTAGAATTCGACGGACACGCGAAAAATTGGATAGAATAAATTCCTGGATAATACGTTTGCGATCAGAAAGGTTTGAAACAAAAACCATCGAAGACTGGCTTGTGCAAGCACGGGACCGGGATACAATTATCTTCCCAAATGATTTTTACAATGAGACACAGTCCGTACGAGACGAAGTGATTTATAGAATTAGCTATTCTGGTTACCTCGAACGTGAGCGCAGAGCAATAGAAAAATCTTCGGAATTAGAACACGTTAAAATTCCTCCAGCCTTTAACTATGGAAGCGTAAAAAGTCTAAGCAATGAAAGCCGACAAAAGTTACAACTTCATCAACCGCAAAACCTTGGCCAAGCTTCAAGAATTAGCGGCATTACACCCGTTGACATTTCCCTAATTTTAGTGACACTGGAAAAATCTAGGCGCAGGTAAAGTATCCAAAACGAATTTCAAAATAGAAACCGAATAAAGTCTTTCCTCTTTCTGTCTCTTTGTCTAGCGATAAATTATTTTCCGACGTAGCTTAAAACCCTTGCTGTTTCTGCTTTTCTTAAACTGCACTAAATTAACACGGCTGGGTAATGGTGGAAATGGCAAAAGTGAGAATGAACATATTTATTTCGTTTTCTAAAATACGGCTATACTATTTTAGTGCGCTATATATGATGTCCCTTTTTCTTCCAATACTTTTGCCATTCCATTCCTTCTTTTGTTTTATCTCATATCTTCTCTTTGAAACGCTCTATTATTTTTGTGCGATACAAAAGAGGAGTAGATAACGGGACATTCCTCCTTGTTAATATTATGTTTTGTTGCAAAAGTGACCGCTTCGGCATCTTCTTGATCACTGTCGCTTGTTTCCGGACAAAGTGGCGATTTTGGAACAGCCGGCCAATAATCCGGTAGCTTAATATACCTGGTCTGAGTCCAGTGACATATGTTATTGGTTGTATTCATAATGATCTCCTGTTTTACGTTTAATGTTAAATGTATAAGGCAGCATTATTGCATGCCAATCATGCACAGAAATTTTCATTTCCGTATAAATATCATAGGAGTAATTTACTTTAATTGCAACATAAATCTATTTTTAAATGCGAAAGGATATGAAATTGTTAACAAGCAAACGATAATAAGAACATTTTTATCGATTATGAAAAAAACACTTTACAAATATTAAAAAAGTGTATTACTCAGCCGTCATGCAGAAGACGAACAAGGCAATGATGAAACGTTTTAAAGTTACGGCAAAGGGAACTTTAATGCATCGTTCTCCAGGAACCGGTCATCTTTTGCGTCATAAGACAGCTCGACAAAAGCATGCCGCTGGCAAAGATAAAGTTTTGGCTGCGGGAATGTCGGCCCGTGTTATGAAATTCATAGCCGTAGGACTATAAATATTTTATTAACCATTGCCATGGCGGTGAAGGCGACCGAATGGCTAAAATGAGGGAATTGAAACATGCCAAGAGTAACAAATGCAGTTGCGACAAAAAAACGTCGTCGTAGAGTGTTAGAGACAACACGTGGGTATTTTGGAAACAAATCCCGCCTATTTAGATATGCCAAGGACGCCGTGTGGCGAGCTGGTGAATTTGCGTATAGGGATCGTAAACGTAAAAAAACAGACATGCGTCAGCTGTGGATTATCAGAATAAATGCAGCTTGTAGGGCGAATGATATGGCATACAGTAGGTTCATGAATGGTGTTAAGAAGCTAAACATTGAAATGGATCGCCGTTCTTTAAGCGAACTAGCCATCCATAATATGGAAGCATTCCAAACAATAGTTGCTCAGGTTAAAGCGATTTTATAAGGTATTAATTAACGGCTAAAACGTCCGTGCAGAGGCAGAATAAAGTGCTTGGAGGGACAAAAGCGAGATAAGGTAGCGCCGAAGAAATTTTTAAATTTTCTGACCATGGTTTCAATAATGATGTAAACCGGTTTGGTCATCTTGCCATACTTTTTGAATTGCTCAAAAAGTCAATTTTTAAACTTTCCCTGGGAAGTTGTGTTTCCCGTCGCTAGGTTCTTCATTGCACGCCAAATACACAGACAATCGGAAATTATTTGTGGAAAATCTTTGAGGGCAATTTGGTTAGCTGCATCGCATGTGGCCTTTGCGGGATCGGGATGTATTTCAAAAAATAGGCCGTCTGCCCCGCTTGCAAGTGCTGCCTTTGCCAAGGTGGGGACAAAGATTCTCTCTCCGCCTGTCCCATTTTGGCCCGCACCGGGCAGTTGTACACTATGCGTGGCATCGAAGATCGTAGGACATCCGTTCGATTTCATGGTCATGAATGAGCGCATGTCGACGACCAAATTATTATATCCAAAAGTTGTTCCCCGTTCAATCTGCCAAATTTCCTGTGCTTCTGCTTCCTTGAGCTTTCCAACGACATGTTTCATTTCATGGGGAGAAAGAAATTGTCCCTTTTTAACGGAAACTATTTTTTTGGTCCTGGCGGCTGCCATTAAAATGTCCGTTTGCCTACACAAAAACGCAGGAATCTGCAATATATCACATATTTCTGCCACGGGAGCTGCCTGTTCCGGCAAATGAATATCGGTGGTAACGGGCAGGCCATGGCGCGTCTTGACCTCACCCAATAGCCCAAGTCCTGCTTTGAGGCCAACTCCTCGGTTACTGTAAATTGATGTCCTATTGGCCTTGTCAAATGATCCTTTGAATGCTATTTTAAGCTCCGGGAACGTATTGCGAAGAGCTACGAGGCACTCGGCACTGGAAAATGTCACCTCTTCATTTTCCAAGGAACAGGGGCCTGCTATTAGCAATAATTTATTGTTGTCTAAAAACATCAGTGCCAGCCGAGATTGAAAAAATTTGACAGCGAATCAAGCAACAAAATTTGCCCGTTCATCCGCATCCGTTTTCAAAAATTTTTTTATCCTCTCCAACAGTGAAGATGTCATTTCCTTCGTTTCACCAAGCTGAGACTTGTCATCGATTTTTGTCTCTGCAAATAGGTAAAATTTTATTTTTGGTTCGGTTCCACTGGCACGTACGGCGAATTTTACACCGTTTTCCAATGTTATGAAAAAGAACTGTTGCGGCGGAATGCGTTTTCCATCGGCGTCGTGGATCGTTTGTTTGGCAAAGTCAATGATTTCTGCCACCTTGCTATCATCTATTAGCTCTGGCGGATTTTTCTGGTAACTGGCAAGGATATTTTTGATTTTCTGTGCTCCATCGGCTCCTTCGTAGTAAATATTTAAAACTGATTCCCCAAAGTAGCCGTACTTTACGTACATGTCATCGCGGAGGGCAACCAACGTTTTGCCCAAGGATTTTGCATAGGCAGCTAATTCACAGGCCATCAGACACGCAGAATTGGCATCTTTGTCACGGACATTGTTTGCCGACAAACAGCCGTAGCTCTCCTCACATCCAAAAATAAATAGTGTGCTGTTTTTTTGGAGCAAATCATTCCGTTTTTCCGTTAAAGTTTTGTCATAGTTTATAGAAATGCCCGTCGATTCATATTCCTGTTCCAGCATTTTATTTTCGTAGTTGAGCATCTTTTCCCCGATCCATTTGAAGCCGGTCAGCGTATTGATACATTTTATACCATGGTAATCGGCAATTTTATCGATGAGTGGAGTCGTGACAAAAGTTTTTATTATGGCCGTACTTTTCGACCCTTTGGCGGGAATTTTTCGTAGAAATTTTAGCTGTGAAATTTCATATTCGGCAAGCAAAGCCCCCGTTTCATTTCCCGTAAAGATTTCAAATTCATTCTCATCATTTTTAGCCGCAATCGCTAACCTATCGCCATCGGGATCGGTGGCTAAAACGAGGTCCGAGTGTTTCCGTTTGGCCAAATCAATTGCCATGGCCAGAGCTTCCTTGTTTTCGGGATTCGGGGATTTGACCGTTGAAAAGTTTGGGTCCTGATCATTCTGTTCATCCACAACGTTATGGCTGATCCTGTTAGCTTTCAAAAGTGGAATCGTCGCCACCCCACCGGTACCATGTAGCGGGGAAAATGCGACACCTATGGGATTGCTTTCCAAAAGATCTCTGCGCAAAATCGTTTCCGTAACGGCAGACTGATAGCATTCGTCAACGGTCGAATCTAAAATTGTTATGCCAAATACATCCTTTTTACAAAACCGGCAAATATCATCCACCGTCACACCGTTAAACTCCGATATTACCCCGGATGCATGGGGATCAACCATCTGGGCACCATCGGAAAAGTAAGCCTTGAACCCATTATCATGCCACGGGTTATGGCTCGCGGTTATCATGATTCCCGCGGTACAGCTCAAGTGGCGTACGCTAAAACTTAATTGTGGAGTAGACCGTGGTGATGGATAGAGCATCGCATGGCCCCCCAGTTTTTTCCATGTGGAGGCAGCCAGTTCTCCAAAATGTTTGGAAAAATGCCTCACGTCATAGGCAATTACAACGGACGGCAATTCGTGGGCGCGATGGTTGTTTTTCAAAAATTTTGAGCAATATTTAAACAGTGCGACCGTTGCCCCGATGATGTTGAAATCGTTCAAATACGCTGTTCCAACGGCGGCAAAATCTGGCTTGTTGGTATTGGAATTTCCACGCTCGGAACCGGTAACCACGTCTGAAATTGTTCGGCTGCGCATGCCTCCAGTTCCAAACTCCAAGGTTCTAAAAAATCTATTGTTAATTTCATCGACAAGTTGCCGGCTAACGAGCTCATCTATCGACTGGCGTGCCCAAATTGGCAAATTATCACAATTGTAAATACGTGCTAAATTTTCCGCCGCCATCGCAAGCACATTGTTTCTCAAAAACCTCTCCATCACAATGTTCCGAGGGAATTATTTTTTTTCAGAAAAGAAAGCTAAAAATAAAAGGTTTGGTTAGTTTTAAAAATTTTATTTAACTGTTTTCCATCAAATTTCATCTAAAGTTTATGAATGATGATGGCATAAAAAAGTTGTTTGACAGGGTTGATGTTTTGGACGTTGCTGATTTGCGGAATCTGATAAAACATCTATGGAAGCAGCGGGAATTTTTCAAAAGGACCTTCGATATTATTCGGGACAGTATCGTCGTAATCAACACAAAGGGAGAAATTTTTTACTGCAACCAGTCGGCGTGTGAGTTGCTGGGAATCAGGAACCTAAAACAATCAAATGTTTTGTGGAAGTATATCCCCGAATTCGTTGTGTTTTCTGACTTGGATACGTCATCGATAGATACAAACGATTCTTTTCTTTCCAAGGAGATCAAGATTTCATATCCGCGCAAAAGCATATTAAATGTGACAATTGCGCATAACTACAGCAATTACGATGGCGACGAAAAGATGTTCGTCCTGAGGATTGTCGACATTACGGAAGAACGTGCCCTGTCGGAAAAAACACTGCACGATGAAAAGATTTCATCGGTGACACTCCTCGCCAGTGCCGTTGCCCATGAAATCGGGAACCCGCTAAATGCCATCAGCCTCCGTTTACAGTTGATGCGGCGCCAGTTTAAGTCTTTGAAAAATGTTGACGAACGTATGAAATTGGAAATGTCGGCAGGGGTCTGTTTGGACGAAATTGCAAGATTGGATAGTATTGTTAAAAATTTCCTACATGCGATTCGTCCCCAAAAGCCGAAATTGACTAGCCTTCCCCTGGGCAAGGTTTTAGATGACATCATCGATTTGATGGAGGCAGAATTTAAGTCCCTAAACATAGAAGTTATCAATCGCATTGGTCCATTGCCGCTAATTCTTGGGGACTATTCCCAATTAAAACAGGTATTTTTCAATGTTTTAAAAAATTCATGTGAGGCAATCTCCGGTGGGGGCACAATAGTAATAGATGGGACCACCAACGACAACGACGTCATTGTGACATTTACGGATAGTGGCATGGGAATGTCCTGTGACCTGTTGGCTAAAATTTTTCAGCCATATTTTTCCACCAAAAAAGAAGGGAATGGTCTCGGAATGGTGATCATCGAAAGGATTTTAAGGGAACATGGAGCGACCATCGACATCGCCAGCGCCAAGAACATTGGCACAAAAATTTCCATCAATTTCCCGAGAAAGGATAAATGTATGCCCCTCCTACATGCGCATAGTGATTCCAAGGAATTTTGCGTGCAAAATGTATCGCCATAGTCAAAATTTTCATTCATTAAAAACATTGTTCTCCGATGGTGTTCATAAATTTAATATCCCATAGAAAATATGAGTTTATCTCCTTGCTAACTGCTGTGGTCATTGTAATTTTATGTGCCCTGTGTGTAACTTCCGACAGACCTGTTCTTTTGAAAAAACAAACAAATGTGCCATACATATCCATTGTAAAAGATAGTACATGCGCGGAACAAAGTTTTTCGGCGGGATTCTTTTTGCCAACGGGCCGCAACGTTCATTGCCATGCCCCAATGCCAACTCTAAAGTGTGACATTGAGGTCGTCGATGTGAGAAGTATAAATGTCTTTACCGGAAGAGAAAAGTCGGCCATCGTATCCGCGATAGACTTGCTGCAAAATACCATACCCTACAATATTCTCAGTGGCATACACATTTCCGAAGTACATATGATGGCAGATATGGATCTAAATGTTATGGCCGATGGGGTAAGTTGCGAAAACATCCTGACGGGAGATAGGTACAATGCAACTCATTGGACCATTGATAGCGAAAGTAGTGTTTTGATATGTAAGGTTGGAGATATGGTATTCTCGTCGCCAGGTGGATTTTCTCAAGTTTTACCGGCAGAAGAAAGCTTTTTGGAGGACTGGTATGGGAACATAAAATTTTTACGATTAAAACCTTTCCTAGGGGAGCACTAATATGGAAAATACAAAAACTTGGTTGCTCATCGATGGGCACAACATGGCATTTCGATGTTTCTACGGTATTCCACAAATGACAACTACCTACGGGTTACACGTTAATGCAATTTATGGATGGGTCCGGTCCCTGTGGAAGTTGGAAGATATGGTCCATCCAGATGCCGTTTGCGTATTTTTTGACTCGGGAGGTTCAACTGCTAGAAAAAATATCCTGTCAACGTACAAGGCCAATCGAAAAGTTATGCCCGAAGAGCTCAAACAGCAATTGGAGTATATGAATTTGTTGGCCATAGCCCATGGATATTATGTAACTGTAAAAGAAGGCGTCGAAGCAGATGACCTGTTGGCCAGTTTTTCTGACAAATTAAACGAATACGGAGAAACGTCATTCATTGCCAGTGGGGACAAAGATTTCGCCCAGTGCGTAGGCGAACGCACCTTTCAAATGTTGCCCCCAACGGCACAATCCAAGGGAGCCTGGCGGATTCTCGATCGGAATGGAATCAAAGAGAATTTCGGTGTTTTTCCAGAACAGATTGTCGACTATTTATCCCTGTTGGGTGATTCTTCCGATAATATTTCGGGAGTCGAGGGGATAGGAGCCAAAAGGGCAGAAAAGTTTTTAAATCAATTCGGGAACATTGAGAATCTGCTGCAAAACCTTGATAAAATTTCTTCCGAAAAAATTAGAAAAAATCTATCAAACTCTCTCGAAATAATAGAACGCAACCGCCAATTGATCACACTGCAGAGATCCATGGAGTTCAATATTCCAGCAACCACAATTGACAAAAGCCCGGAAGACATTTTTAATTTGCTTCAAAATTTGCAGCTGAATTCGCTATTGCCATTGGCCCGCAAGAGGTATAAAACTTCCGAGCAGGCGGAA
>JAISRG010000016.1 GCA_031273725.1 Puniceicoccales bacterium | reverse complement strand
TTGTTACAGGTGAATAGGTTGGAGACGATACCTGTCGATAAAGAAAACTTTTCGTTACACAAATTGGCCTTTGGACAGATTTTGGATCAGCGATTTCTTCCTTTTTTTCCGTTGTCGTAGATGAAGCTTCTTCTAGGGTTAGAAACCGAGATGCCTCTCGAGCAAGAATGCTTGTCATGTCACAAAGTGGCTTTTGACCAAAATTTGAACCGGCAATTTCTTTATTTTCTCTTATTTTAATTCTAAAACCTTCCCAGGTAACTTGTTCGCCATTTATATAATGTCCTATAATTTTATCCTCATTGTCGGTTTCATATCCATAAACCGTCTGGCTACCATTGGGAAGAAAACTGGTTTTGCGACCGGAAACAAGAAGTCTTCCGGCAGGCAACTCAATAGGCCCATTACAGTACCCTTGAAAACTCATGTTTATTTCACCTGTGGTGCTAAATGACATAATTTTATCCTTTCGTTTTATTAAAAACGGAATGTTGCATATGACCACTTTTTTGTAAGTCAAGAATGTTTTAAATTTTATTCTATTGCGCATATCATACATATGATTTACACAAAACATTGTTTGCAAGTGGGTAGAAATTTTTTATTCAGTTCGCCGTATTAGCAAGTTTTATGAAAATAAGCACAAAGTGGTTACGGAGATATTTAGATACAGAAGTGAGCGAAGAAGAACTTTGGGAAGTTTTTACCAGCATCGGGCTAGAGGTCGAAGGGGTGGAACATATTGGAGTTGCCAGGCAGAACACGCTCGTCGTTGGAAAAATTCAAGAAATTCGACAACATCCCAATGCCGATAAATTGTCGGTATGTACGGTGTGCGTCGGCCAAGGTGATGTGCGGCAAATTGTCTGTGGAGCGAAAAATTTTAAATTGAACGATCATGTCCCCGTCGCATTGCCAGGAACGGTGTTGCCGGGAGACTTTACCATCAATAAAAGTACCCTGCGGGGTGTTGAATCCGACGGCATGATGTGTAGCGGAAAAGAGCTGGGCCTTGGGGAGGACCATTCCGGATTGCTAATCCTCGGCGAAAATACCACCGTCGGAGCATGTCTCCACGATGCAATCGAGATTAATTGCGATGCCGTTTTCGACATATCGCTGACCGCAAATCGTGGGGATTGCCTGAGCCACATCGGGGTCGCCCGGGACCTGGCAGCGAAATTAAACATCGGCTTGAAGCTTCCCCAACCGCATGGGCTCGAAATCTCGGAAACGGAAAAACCACAGGGGCACTTTTTGGAAAAAATTTCCATTGAAACTGACAATTGCGAATGTTATTCGGCCATTTGCATAAAAAATATTAAAATCGGAGATAGTCCCGATTGGATGAAGCAAGATCTCACAGCCATTGGGGCAAGGCCCATTAACAATGCGGTGGACATTGGAAATTGGGTGATGATGGAAACGGGGCAACCGGTACACATTTTCGATGCCAAAAAGATCCGAGGAAATCAATTAACCATCAGGCAGGCCAAGGATGGGGAAACGATTATTTCCCTCGATGGCAAAAAAAGGACATTGACCGCCGACATGGTTGTCATTTGTGACGTGGAACGTCCCCTTGTCGTTGCAGGTATCACCGGCACCGTAGATGCGGAAGTCGATGACACCACTACGGATGTTTTAATTGAAAGTGCATATTTTAATCCGGACAACATAAGAAAGTCGGCAAAAACTTTAAATATTTCCACGGAAAGCGCCTACAGGTTTTCCAAGGACATTGATACGGCAAATGTTGCAAATTATGGACAACGGGTGGCAAATTTGGTAACGGAAATCTGTGGCGGTGAAATTGTTGCAGCGTGCTGGAAAGTAGGTGATCCAAAGCGGAAACCTGTGGCTATTGACTTTCAGCCATCGTCCATAGAAAAACTATGCGGTTTCGCCATTCCATTGGAAATTGCGGAAAATATTTTGACAAAGCTCGGATTTTCCATCGAAAAATTAAATGTGGGAAGTTGGAAAATAACGATTCCAGCACACCGACCGGACATAACAAATACTCCCGATATCGTATCCGAATGCTTGAGGATATACGGCACGGATAAGATTCCAACGACTCCGGCGAGGTATACGGGAATTCAGCATGAGTCGGACCGTTCGGCGGTGTTTTGCCAGAATGTGAGCAATTATTTGTCCGGCCAGGGATTTTTCGAATGCTATAATTTTGCCCTACGCAATTGCGGTGAAATAGAAAATTTATTTGGAGAAAATTCCGCCCTGTCCATGCGCAATCCTTTCAATGTTGACCAAAATTGCTATAGAAGTTCACTAATTCCTGGATTGCTAGATGCAACCAAATTCAACATTCAAAATGGCAATCTGGATGTCAAATTTTTCGAAACGGGTCATGTTGTACTAAAGATCGATGAAAAGTTTAATGAATGTTTGGCCATTGGCTGCGTGATGCCGACAAAACCACTGGAACGCTCATGGCAAACAGCTGAAATGGCAGATTTTTATGACATTAAGAGTCTGATTTTGCCGATTTTGAAAAATTTTTCGCAGCGGCTAGCACAATTTAATCTCGTAGAAGATAGTAGCATTTGGCAACCTGGACATGCGGCCCATTGTGGATTTCTAAACCGAGAAAAGTTTCAAGCGACCTGTGGGTTTCTCAATGTGAAGTTGGCAAAAGATTTCGACATCAAGCAGCATATTCTTGCCGCCGAAATAGTGATACATCCAGCTATTTTCACCAGAAAGCCCGAAAAAGCTTCCCATAAGCCATTCAGCCAATTCCCTCGCATCTCAAAGGACCTTTCTCTCATAGTAAAATTAGATGAAGTCGCCGCCAATGTTGAAAATAACGTAATGAAAGCTGCACAAAAAAATATTTCGAAGGATGTCTTCATCGAATCGATCAAGGTTTTTGATGTTTACCTGGGCAAAGAAATTCCAACCGGTACAAAAAACATTGGCCTAACGATAAATTATCGTTCCAATGACAGAACGTTGACGGATTCCGAAATACAAACGGCATTCAATGCTACGCAACTGGAAATTGAAAAATTATACGAAATAAGGAAGCAGGCATGAAAGATAAAAAATCTGGCCACCACATAAATATTGAAAACATTGCCACATTGGCCCGCATTTACTTGACGGACCAAGAAAGGCAAGAATTGCCCAAAAGTCTCGATGAAATTTTGGGATATTTCGATGAGCTAGGGACGGCAAATGTTGAAGGAATAGAGCCGTCGGCCCATGCGTTTCCACTATACGATATCATCCGGGAAGATGAAGTTGGAACACCATTCGATGTAAAAACTGCCCTGCAAAATGCTCCCCAGCGGAGAAATGATCAAATTATAGTACCAAAAGTTGTGGAATAGGAAAAACGCATGGATAGTGAAATTTTTTATAAATCCGCATTGGAATTGGAAAAATTACTGGATTCCGGCAAATTGACGTCCGTTGAATTAACGAAAGCCGTTATCGAAAGGACAAAATCGATCGATGATAAGTTGAATGCTTTCATTTCCTTCGACGAGAAGAAAACGATCAACGAAGCGACTCAATCCGATGTGCGCAGGAAAGCGGGTAAAAAGCTAAGCAACCTGGATGGCATTCCCGTTGCCATAAAAGATCTCATTTCGGAACGGGGACAACCACTCACGTGTGGATCAAAAATTTTGCGGGGATATGTCTCTCCCTATGATGCGACGGTAATAGAACGCATGCGCAATGCCGGATGTGTCCTATGGGGCCGCCTCAATATGGATGAGTTTGCCATGGGGTCATCCAATGAAAATTCCTACTACGGCAAGGTTGCAAATCCGTGGGATATTTCGCGAGTTCCCGGGGGTAGTAGCGGGGGTAGTGCAGCAGCGGTAGCATCCGGGGAAACGATTTTAGCCCTGGGTAGTGACACGGGAGGATCCATTCGCCAACCGGCAGCATTTTGCGGCATAGTCGGTCTTAAGCCGACCTATGGTGCAGTCAGCCGCTATGGGCTCGTTGCATTTGCTAGTTCGCTCGACCAAATAGGTCCAATGGGGCGTTCAGTTGGAGATGTTGCCGCATTATTTCATATCATTTCCGGGCACGATGACAAGGATTCATCCAGCTATCCGGTCGACAAAACAAATCACACATTGGAATCCATAAAAAATAAAAAGACCAAAACGATCGGTATTCCCACGGAATATTTCGGGGAAGGGTTGGATCCCGAAGTTCGCCAGTCGGTTGAAAATGCCATTGACTTCTATGAGAAAGCCGGCCATAGGATCAAGGAAGTCCAACTGACAACGACCAAATATACCATGGCGGTCTATTACGTCATTGCAACCGCCGAAGCATCGTCGAATTTGGCACGATTCGATGGCATTAGATATGGCTATCGTTCTGAAAATGCGAAGGATGCCATTGACATCTACTATAAAACTCGCGGAGAAGGTTTTGGGTCCGAAGTTAAGCGGAGGATTATGCTTGGGACCTATGTGCTGAGCAATGAAAATTTCGAATCCTACTACCTGCGAGCGCAAAAGGTGCGAACTCTAATCAGGAATGATTTCATGGGTGCTTTTGAAAATGTCGATGCGCTGATTTCTCCAGTTGCTCCAAGTACGGCATTCAAAATTGGAGAAAAATCTGCCGATCCATTGCAAATGTACCTGAGTGATATTTACACGATATCTACCAATTTGGCCGGTCTCTGCGCCCTGTCGTTTCCTTGTGGGTTGTCCCATGATGGCTTACCAATAGGCCTACACGTGATAGGAAAACCTTTCCACGAGCATGAAATTTTGTCGCTGGGATATGAATTTGAGCAATCCCACGATTTCAAAAACATACATCCGGCCATTTAAAAAAGCGGAAATCAACTGGTTAAAAAAATTCTACTTCCCGATGCAAAAATTGGAGAATATCAAATCCAACATCCTTTCGTTGTCATAGGTCCCCGTAATTTCTCCAAGAATTTCAAGGGATTGGCGAATGTCACTGGCAATGGTTTCGATGTGTAGTGGCTGCAATAATTTGGATTGTACAATCTCCAAGTATTTATTTGCACGGCCTAAAATGTCGACATGTCTAGCATTGACCACGATATCAATGTCATTGTTTAAAGTTTTATTTCTAGAAATTACTTCTGAAATTTTCGTTTTCAATGGCTGTGGATTCGTTTCATTTTTTATGGAAATTTCGATCCTGTCCAGGTGGGGTAAGAAATCTTCGACGTTACAATTTTTTGGCAAATCGATCTTGTTTACAACAACCAGCGCATTTGCGTCGTTTAAGCAATTGACTATTTTATTTGGAATTACCGGCAGTGTGCTAGAATTAATATTCACGACGATTAGAAAGAAGTCAGCATTTGAGGCCCTTGTAATCGCTTTTACGATTCCCGTTTTTTCAATTTCTCCCAATGTCCCATCCCGTAATCCTGCCATATCACAGATTTTGAGAACATTGCTTCCGATTATCATTCTTTCTGAAATTATGTCGCGGGTGGTTCCGGCGATTTCGCTAACGATGGCACGGTCTTCTCCCAGAAGAAAATTAAATAAACTGCTTTTCCCGGCATTGGGCTCTCCCAATATCACCGTTGAGATACCATTATTAATAACCGAGTGATATTTGTTGCTCTCAATCAAAGCATTTAATTCTTTGGCGGCCGCCCCGATCCTATGCAAAATTTCACGGAGGAAGGTTTTTTCATCGAAAATTTCATCATCTGAAAAATCTATTTCCATTTCGATTCTGGCGAGGACATCTAACAAGTCCCGACTTACCGCATTAATTTTGCTACTCAAGGAACCACTGAGCTGGTTTTGTGCAACTTGTATCGCCCGTTCGTTCGTTGCATGAATCACGTCTGCCACCGCTTCTGCCTGGCATAGATCTAATTTCCCATTCAAAAAAGCAAGTTTGGTAAACTCTCCCGGTTCCGCAAATTTACAACCTCTAGCACATAGATCCGCCAATATTTTTTCAACTATCAACATATTTCCATGGCAATAAATTTCTACGGCATCTTCGCCGGTATAGGAGCTAGCGGCAGGGAAAAATACCATCAAAACATCGTCGAGTACTTTTTCTTCCCTGGACAAATATTTGCAATGGTACAGCGTTTTAGGAGAAAATTCAATGTTGGGAACAAAATGCCTAAACAGTTGCCGGCTCAGAGGGCCACTCATGCGAATGACGGCTATGGCAGATACTCCAGCGGGTGTAGCGAGTGCAACTATCGTATCCCGCTGCATTTCTCCACAAAATATTATCGACGCCTATTTGGGCCGAAACTGCGAATTGGCGCATTCCTTTGTACTTCGACATTTTTCATTCGAAAGATGATCCTTGCCTTTTGCAAATCCTGGGGGCTCATTTCCATTTTAACGGTATCACCTATCATGAGCTTGATAAAATTTTTTCTCAATTTCCCAGAAATATGAGCCAACACCACATGCTTATTTGGCAATTCAACCCTGAACATCGTTCCAGGGAGCACGGAAATGATCTTGCCAACAACTTCTATATATTCTGCCATTACGCTATAATGAATATAATAAGAAAGAATAAACTTGCCATTGTCCAGCAAAATCAAACGATTCTTCCAATTATTTACTTATTTCCCTGGAAAATTCTTCACCGTAAATTGCAAGTGAAACAAATGATCTCCAACCGGAGAAAATAAAAGTCGCCAAAAATAGGAGTAATTTAGCTTTATTTTTACGCAAAAAATTCTACTATCTTCTCAGGGTAAAGATGAAAAAGAGAAATGGGAGTATCATACTTTTTGTATTGACCAGCATAGTTGTCCTCGGTTCTATACTGATAATGTTCTTGGGTGAAACAAACCCCAAGAGGGCTTTTTATGAAAGTGCTGTGCGTTCCTACGGTTTTTTAGACAGACACCATAATTTACATGGTCTTTTGGAGCTCGAAACGGAGTCGGTAAAAAATTTGGCACTGGCAAAGATTAGATCCCACAAGGAACTGATGCTTGTGAGTGGGCTCGTAATATGGGATGAACCAAAATTGCTTGAAGTGATGAAGGCATTGGACCGTTTCGATGGGAATTATTGGGGGAAAGAAGATGCAAAAGCCATCAAAGAAATTTGGAAGGTCGCGTACGAAGCAAATAAATATCATAATCAACATGATCAGACACGAATAATGCACAAACATGCTCGACGCGCGGAAGAAACATTACAAAAATGGTCGACTTATAAAAATACTGAACGAGGCATAATAGCCAACATATTATCGTTATCTGAAAATGCAGATAAATGGAAGAATGGAAAAAAAGATCCTGACAACACGAAAAAGATACTAGATGACACTATTAGGCAGCTAAGCAATCTCAACTCACTAAAGGGTGAATTAAATTTCGACGATGATTCGAAAGAATGGGCGCAATATGGGTCAAAAGAATTCAAGGAGATAAAACGAGTATTAGTAAATGTATTGGATAAAAACAAAAAATATGAGAAATGGCGTGAATCATTAACCAAATTGAAGGAACGATCGGACAAATTGCATAAACAATTGACCGATTCGAAGCAACAATCGGAATATTTTAAGTTACGATTAGACGAATGGAAGCAAAAATTGACCGATTTGCAGAAACAATCAAAAAAACCGCCTTCAAATCAAGATTCGGAAGATAATGCCGCTCGTGAAAAAGAGTTGTCTGAGGAGATAGAAAAGTTATCTGGGAAGATAAAAGAAGCAAAAGCGAGTATAAAAACGTTATCTGAGCAGATAGAAATGTCATCTGCGGAGCTAAAAAATGTATCTAAGGATTTAGAAAGCATTTTAAATGCTGTAATCAAAGAGTTGTTTAATAAATTGCAAAAACCAAGCATAGCTTACAACAGGAGAATAGAAGATGCAAATCATGTGGCTTTGCGAGATTTAGCACAAAATGGGTTGCAGGAGTTCCTCATACACAACATATACAAAAATAGGTTACAAACTATCTATGAGGCAGGAGAGCCGAAACGTGCAATCAATAACGATTGGCTCAATGATAACCCAAATGGTGAAGGAAAAAATTATAACACAGAAGGTAATGTTAAAATTTATATATTGGACAATAAAATCCCGTTAACTCCGAGATTTCAAAGAGAGGTTGATGAGGTAGTCAAATTAATTTTCAGTGAATACAAGATCGATGAAACAACCATAACCCCATTTTTAAATGATCTTCATGCTATAGAAGCGTTTTTATCTGGACAAAACAGGGAAAAGATTATGAACGACAACAGTGAAGATGATCTACGATATGTCTGTATGATAATAGAAGACTTTAGAGATACAAAACGTAACCTAGATATAAATATTTTCAAAAATTTAGCTTCTTGGCTAACAATCTTTCAAGGTGCAGCAAGGAACAAGTTTGAAAATGAAATTTTATCAAAGATAGGAGAATGTTTAACCTTTGCCAAGGGTATCGATAGCATAAACTTTTATGCGGCGGGTGGTTATGCTCGACGAGCTATCCTGCATATTCTACCACTGCGGAGTGAGATAGGCAATGATCGAAAAAGAGATCTGGGCCTGCCAACATCCAAAGATATGGAAACGATCAGAAAAAAAATTAAAGAAATATTTAAATATGGACTTCAAATTGGCAACAATGACGAAGTAAAACTTTATGAAAATAAGGAAAAAATTCAAGAAATATTGAAATTATTGTACGAACTTAAACTCGTTAATTTTCCGAAAAATATTGATGGAATAATAAATGTGTTTGAATCATATAGTAAGGTTTTTGAATTTGTTGTATCTGTTTGGGACAAAGACTACAAAACTCCACTTCATCGTAAAACAAGTTATATCTGCAAAATAGATTATGAAGGTGACGCCAAAAAAGGTGGAGAAAATATTGTTCGAACGGTTGAAGAACTCTAATGTAAATGAATATTTTAGTAATAGGAGCGGCTGGGTTTGTCGGTAGCCATCTGGCGAAAAAACTGTGTGCATTGGGACACCGTGTCTCCGGAATAGATACTGATAATGTGCGAGCCAAACAGGTGTTGCTATCAAATATTTCATTCCATTGCTGCGATTTTGGTGGACAATCTGCCCTGCAAAATGTTTTTATGCAGGAACATGTCGAAGTAGTCATCCAATGTGCTGGAAAATCCGTCGTGGAAAATTCAGTCACTGATCCAATGACCTATTACACAAATAATGTCCTATGTAACATATTTCTACTGGATACTTTGTTAAAAGCGAACATTACTAAGATAATATATGTCTCTTCAGCTGCTGTTTTTGGTGAGGTAGAAAAAATGCCAATTACCCAGCAAACAATTCGTAATCCAATAAGCCCGCTGGGGCATGCACAGTTGTTTGTCGAAAACATGTTGGAAGCCTTGAAAATCTCCCATGGCTTAACCTATGCAATTGTTAGAGCATCAAATATTACCGGAATGGGAGAAATTGAAAATGAATATTTCATACAAAACCCAGGAGTTGGTCTTATTCCAAACATTTTGAGGTATATTTTGGGACAAATAGATGCAGTCAATATTTTCGGGACTTCGCACGATACCATCGATTTGACGGCTGAACGAGATTACATACATGTGGACGACTTTTGCAATGCCTGTGTCAATGTGATTCCCAAAATGTCAGTTCGCGGCGAAGGAATGGCCTATAACATTGGGAGTGGCAAAAAATATTCCGTCAAAGAAGTAATCGCAATGGCCGAACATCTATTTGGAATCACCATAAAAACAATCGAAGAATCTTCTCGAATTGGAGATCCTTCGCGTTCATATTTTGATACCAATAAAGCCAGGAATGAACTCGATTGGTATCCTAAATATGACTCTTTGGAACTGATACTAAAAACAATGCTACCATACTACCTAGCCCGACAAAACCGCTAGGGTCTTTCCTTATAAGGGAAAGAAAGAAATAAAAGAAGAGGCAATAAGCACGGAGGCGAGGAAATTACGAAGACAGCGGTCGTATCTTTTCTATCTGTTCCTCTTTTAGCCAAATTAGTCTCGCCATCCTTTCTTTCTTATTTCTTTTTCCTATCCATCAAGTTCCTCTTTACGAGGACTTACCATAGGGGCTTTCTTTTGTGGGAATAAACTTCTTCAAAAGTGGATCAGGCGCTCACGCACACGAAGGTGTCCTAGCTACCGTTGCTTCCTTCCGGACCTGGCGGGGTTCGCTGGCCCTCCTTGCAAGAGACCCGACCTTCAAACAAAGGAAAGGTTTCGGCGAGAAATTGCAAGCAATTTATAATTCTCTGCCGAGCATTAAACTTGCCAAATCAACATCGCCAACTTCCAATAGTTTCCTGATATGTGAACTGCTGACACGTTTCCCATGCAATATCAACAATGGCATAACACTAACTTCAATTCCGAAATTTTTCGCATAGCCTTTTAAAATTTTGACATCTCCCATTTGCTTATGGCCAAACCTAAAGTCTTCCCCTATGGAAATGCCTCGTATGGTGGGAAATTTTCGTTTTAAAAACGTCACAAAATTATAGGGCGACATTTTGGAAAATTGGTCATCAAATTTTTGTTCGATTATGCTGTCCAAGGCATAACTTTCTAAAAGTTCATATTTCTTTTCAACATTGAAAATCATTGGTTTTGGTTTGGCTAAATTAATAAACAGCGCTGGATATGGCAGGAAAGTATAAACAGCGGAGACGCCATCATTGCTTTTTGCTTGGTCAATTATGGAAGAAATCAGTTTTTCGTGGCCAATGTGTATGCCATCAAACGTTCCAATGGTCATAAATAATGGTTTTCCAGAAAAATCATAGACCGTGTCATCAAGAAATGTTTTTATCACTTCCACCATATCTTTAATCTTCCTTTATCTTTGTCATATTTTTATTACCCTATGATCTGTGAAGGGACAACATCATAGGCGGGTATTAGTCGCTTTGAAAGTTCAAAAATTGGCAATTGGCTGATTTCTTCCAGAGTTAAAGCATCATCGACTGAAAAATCTCCTATTGCTGTTCTACAAAGCCTGCTCAGATGCGCTCCACATTTTAAACATTTTCCAAAATCATTGGCGAGTGTGCGCACGTAGGTACCTTTGCTACAATGCACGAAAAAATCAACTTCATTGCCGCGTAGGTTTTTAATCTCGAAAGTGTCAACATGTATAAATTGGGGATTTCGATCGATGGTTTTCCCTTTCCTTGCGAGTTCATACAACTTTTGGCCATTCACCTTCTTGGCCGAAAACATTGGTGGCATTTGATATTGGTCTCCAAGAAATTCATTCGCGAGGATTTTTAAGCCTTCCATGGTGATGTCTTTTACTTCGTTGGTTTCCAGGATCACACCATCCATGTCATGGGAATCCGTTGCTACTCCCAGGGTCATCGTCCCATCGTAACCCTTAGACAGATCCACCAAATATTGGGAAATTTTCGTTGTTCGCCCGATGAGGATTATTAGCAGCCCCGTCGCCATTGGATCAAGGGTTCCCGCATGTCCTATTTTTTTTATCCCAAGGAGATACCTCAGCTTTGCAATGACATCATGGGAGGTTATCCCCCGTGGTTTATCAACCAAAAGAACTCCATCTAAATTGCTAGTATTCACGATTTCAAAAGAATATTTTTCACATGTTCAGCGAGTGTCGACCTAAACTTTGAATAGAAGGCTGGATCTTTGTGTTCGATGATAAATCCTGCTGCCGCCGGATGGCCACCACCACCAAATTCTTTGGCCAAAAGATCCATGCGCCAAGCTGCATCCTTTGAACGCAAACTACATTTTACATAGTTATCATGGAATTCCAAAAATGCACCAACTTCGACATCCCTGATTTGACGGGTATAGTTTACAAAACCCTCCGTGTCAAGGAGTTCTGCTCCTGTTTCCATAAAATCTTTTTCGGTAATAAATGACATGCAACAGCGACCATTTTCGAAAACTGTCACGTTACGCAAAAATCTTTCCAAAAGTGCATATTTTTGCAAAGTATCCCTCTCGTACACTTTTTGAAAAATTTTTGAAACACGGATTCCTTTGGCTACCAAAGTTGCTACGACTTTGATCGTGTCAAGCGTCGTCGTATCGTAGGCAAAACGATTGGAATCGGTCATGATGCCAAGATATAGCATTTCGGCTGTTTTTTTATCAAAGTCGATGTTTTCGCGTATCAAAGCCTCGGCTATGACTTGGGCAGCGGATGATGCGCTGGCATCGACGATATTATGGTCGGCAAATTTGTCGTTGGAAATATGGTGGTCGATGTTCAAATATGGTTTGTCATACTTTTCACGAATGTTTACGCCGACGCGTTTAAAATCTGAACAATCAACGCAGATTAGGGGCAACGTTGGATCAAATTGCGTATCGCTTACAACGGCGTAGCCATCTACAAATGGAGACAAGATGGACCCATAGTTGCCATTTTTTATAATGTTGCATTTGATGTTTCTTGCCATCAAAATATTGAAAATAGCGAGTTGGCTGCCAACGCAATCCCCATCGGGCCTTACATGTCCAACGACGTTGTAGGCGGGATGTTTAAATAATAGTGCTGCTAATTTTTTGTCGTCCATGGTGGGCTCATAGGCTGTCTAGCATCGCCAAAATATTTTGACCTCGGGCGATGGAATCATCATATTTGAAATTTAACTGCGGCGAGCATCTTAATCTTATTCGCCGACATAACGCTTGGCATAGGTTTTTTGCATTTTTTAGTAAAAATTTGGTCGCATTTTGGATGTCATTTTCATCTCCTATGACGGAAAAGTAAACATGGGCATTGTATAAATCTGGAGAAAGTGAAACCTCCGTTATGGAAATTTTAGCCGCCGAATCACGAAATAGTGTGTGCAAAATCGTATTCAATTCCTGGTATACGAGTTGGTTTAGTCGAACAATTCTTGGTGAAGCCATATTTACTATAGTGACGGTTGAATTTTGATTATTTCAAAGCACTCTATGATATCTCCAATTTCGAATGTATCAAATCCGGCAATAATAATACCACATTCAAAACCAGCCCGCACTTCGTTGACAAAGTCTTTTTCTCTTTTGATCGATGCGATTTTCCCCTGAAAAATCATTTCCTTTTTCCGTATCACACGTGCAAATTTCTCCTTCAAAATCCTTCCTTCTATTGTCATACACCCGGCAATCACATTATTTTTAATGTTGAAAATTTTGCGAATTTCAGCCGCTCCAAGTTTGTTTTCCTGTAATTCTGGATCCAAACATTCCGCCATGGCTTCCCGGACCCTATCTACGATTTCATATATGATGTCATGCTGAATGATCTTCACTCCAAGTTGTTTTGCCAGAGCCTGGAAGTTCGGCTCAGTCTTGACATTAAACGCAATGATCTGTGCCTTTGATGTGCTTGCTGAGATGATGTCATTTTTATTGATCGAGCCAACGCCACAGTTCAAAATATTTAACCTAATTTTTTTGCTGTGTATGGTGCCCAAAATGTCGTTCAGGGCTTCCACGCTACCATGGACATCTGCCCGTAAAATCACATTTAAAGTTTTCTCTTCAACGGCAGCTATTGCAGAAAATAGCTGGTCCAAATTGACGATTTCTTCCCTGTCTATTTTTTGTAAATCTTTGATTTTCTTAAGCTCCGCCCCCGTTTCTTCTGCCTGTTTACGGGCCATTTTTTCGTTTTCAACCAGTGTAAATTTCGAACCGACTTCGGGAACATCGGACCACCCAATGATATTTACTGGAGTTGATGCGGCGGCTTCTTTTATTTGCTGTCCACGATCATTGATCAATGATTTTACCTTGCAATAGCAGGGGCCGCAGACGATACAATCTCCAACCTTTAGGATACCATTTTGTATGATGGTGCTTGCCGTTGCCCCGTGCCCTGGAGTAATCTTAGATTCGAGTATCATTCCCTCGGCTGGACTTGATGAATCGGACCGCAAATCCATGATTTCCGCTTGCAACCGAATTAGTTCCAGGAGATTCTCAATGTTTGTACCATGAAGGGCAGAAATTCCAGTACACAACGTTTCGCCACCCCATTCTTCCGGAGTAATGTTTCGCTGTTGCATCTGTTGTTTTACCCTATCGAGATTTGCTCCCTTGGAATCAATTTTGTTAATCGCCACAATGATCGGAATATTGGCTTTCTTGGCAAATTTTAGGGCCTCATCCGTTTGTGGCATGAATCCATCATCGGCGGCAACCACTAGTACTCCTATGTCGGTCACATTGGCTCCCCGCTCTCGCATTTTAGAAAATGCCGCATGGCCAGGAGTATCGATGAAAGTTATTTTCCCACCATTTTGTTCAATCTGATAGGCTGCCACATGCTGCGTGATCCCACCTGCTTCATCGGCTGCCACATGTGCCTGCCTAATGGTGTCAAGGAGTGTGGTTTTCCCGTGGTCAACGTGCCCCAATATGCACACCACGGGAGGACGGCCGACCAAATTTTCTTCCCTTTTTTCGGATGGTATATCTTTTTTGATGGGCAGTTTTGGTCTGACAATTTTTCCCGGTTCCTGTTTAGCGAGGACCAACTTGTACCCAAATTTTTCCGCAACATTTTGCGCAATGGATATGTCAATCTCTTGATTCATTGAGGCAAAGATGTTCATGCTCATCAACTTAGATATCAGCTGAAAGGGCTTGACGTTCATTTGGGTAGCCAACGTTCGTACCACCAGCGGAGCTTTAACTTCGATGGCTTGCAAAATTTCATCCTTGGGAAGCTGCCGTTCGATTTTTTTTAAAAATGGCTTAAAATTGGCAGTCGGCGTATTTTTTTCGTGTTCACGGGTATTGCCAATGGCAGGTGTTTTTTTGGTCAACTCTGGCAACCTCACTTCGGGCTCGCTATCTTTTTTCTTTGTCCTGTCCAGGGAGCTGACGGCGATCACCACGCGTTTTCCGTGCCCATCTGTCTTTTCATGTCTAAATTTACCGGAATTAGCCCGGGTAATATTTTTGTCGATGGCAGGTCCTCTAGCATCATGTTCGGACCTAAACCCGCTGTCAGACTTTCTACCAATTGCATCAATTTTCGAACTATTGGAAATGGGAATTTCTTTTACTTCCGTGTTTTTACTGCCATGGCTATCATCCTCGGTAGTTTTGTAATCGCTGCCTTTTTGTTTCGAAGTAAGAGCGGAAGATCCGCCTTTGATTTGCAGTCCTTTGGTCCCAATTTCTTCTACGAGTGCATCAGCATATATCGAAGGAATCGCGTTGGAAGGACTACTAACATCAAGCCCACGTTCACGCAACAACTGAATTACCTGCTGATTTTCCAGATTCAGCTGTTTCGCTAGCTGATATACTCTTACACTCATTTTATTTTTTTATTTTTTACAAAATTTTCGCACACTGTCCAATATTTTTTGGGCCGTATCTATCTCAAATCCAGCTTCGGTTAAGTCTTCGGCATTAACCCCTTCGAAAGCATCTATGTCCGTGATTCCAATGGCCACAAGTTTTTGTGCCTGTTCATCGCTAATGCCAGGGATCCCATGCAATCCGGCCACCGCTCGCTCAAGCTTTTTTCCGAAATTTTCAGGTACCGTTTCGTTTTCCTTACTTATGTCCAAACGCCAGTTCATCATGCGGGATGTCAATTTTGCATTTAGCCCGTGCTTGCCGATCGCAATGGCAAGGTCTTTCTCGGCAACCTCGAAATAAATTCTCCTCCCGTCATGGTCAACGCGGACATTCTTTGGGATCACCGGTTTAATTGCCTCGAGAAGCAATTTTTCAGGATCATCATAATATCTGATAACATCGATTTTTTCCCCATTGAGTTCTCGAACGATGTTTTTTATTCGCCCCCCCCTGATGCCAACGCAGGCACCTACGGGATCAATGTTCTTATCATTTGTCGCCACACAAATCTTTGTTCGATATCCTGGTTCACGGGCAATATCTTTTATAGTCACGCTGCCATCGGCAATTTCGGAGACCTCAGTTTCGAGCAACCGCCGAACAAAGTTCACATGACTCCTGCTAAGAATCAGTTCTGCATCCCGACTGGATGGATCGAGCTTTAGTAACAAACAACGGATACTTTCGCCGACCGAAAATTCTTCTCCGCGAACGCATTCACGGGCTGGCATTATGGCTTCTTCTCCATCCACATCGATATACAGATTACCGTTGTCAATATTTTTGATGGTACCTGAAACTATACTTCCCACACGTCTTTTGAACTCATTGTAAAGTTTCTCCTTTTCAAAAAACCTTATGCGATGTATGATTGCTTGTTTGGTTGTCTGGGCAGCAATTCTTCCCAAAAACGCCGGATCAATTTCTTTTTCTATGACGGAACCAACTTCTGCATTTTCATCCAGCAACAATGCTTTACTCAGATGAATTTGTGTCTTAGGATCACTGATAGAATCTACTACTTCAAATATTGCCCAGGCATGTAAATTCCCTGTCTTTGGATTAATTTCTATTCTAACATCATGGCCGGCATTTATACTTTTCAGTGCGGCCGTGCGGATGGCCTCGCTAATTATTTCGATCATATCAGGCCGCTTAATACCCTTTTCTTTTTCCATGTATTCCAATACCGACAATATTTGACTATTAGTACTCATCAATTTATCCTCAAACGCGTTGATAACAAAAAAGTGGGATAACCCCACTTTGCAACATCAAAACCTCCTTGCCACGTCTATTGTTAATGAATTAGGAGTCAAGCACATTAATTTTTATGGTGAATGGATTAATATGGTCCTATAGCTAGGGTTTGGAGCAAGGGCAAGACAAAGAAACTAGCAAAGCATTTTTTCCCTTTCTTTTTCCAAAGAGCAAATTTGTTACGCGAATGGCGAAATAAAAGAGACAAAAAAAGGAAAAATCTTAAAGAGGAAATATGAAATCCCAACCTCTAAGAGAGGTAAAATTGTTTGTTAAAATCGATGATTTAAGCAAGAAAA
>JAISRG010000086.1 GCA_031273725.1 Puniceicoccales bacterium | reverse complement strand
AGCTTTTCAACCTTTCACTTCACGAAATCACCGAAATAAAATGGGTCCATGCTCTTCCCGCAGCAAATTTTAAAAGTAATTCCACGCTACCTTAACTGTAAGGTGGCTTTCCTAAGTTAATTTCAACCATACGCTCACTAAATTAATCACTGATTGATCAATTCTTTTTGCCAACGATGGTTTTATAATTGAGCAAGTGTTTGATTCCAATATTTTCACTGGAGGAATTTCCTCCCCATGAACCACAACCAAGGGTCAATGATGGGGTCATGCTGTCATTGGAAAACCCGATGGCTCCCTGGGAAGCCGGCAAATTAATCAGTAACCTACCCGTTGGCATTTTGCTAGCGAAATGGTCGATGCGTTGTTGATTGCTGGCGTTGGTATGAAGAACGGATGTGTGCCCCAGACCTCCAATGCTGACCAGCTGCAGACCAATTTCTACGGCCTGCTCAAAATCCGGAGCACGGTAAAGGGAAAGAATCAGAGATAATTTTTCCCTGGCATATGGGTTACTGGCATCATAAATTTGTTCCTCGCTAACAAGTACGCGAGCTGCTGATGGAATTGTAAGACCAGCCAACTCTCCAATCTTCTGGGCACTCTGGCCGACAATAGCCGGATTAAGGCCTTTTTCATTGATAATGATTTTTCCAAGAGTCGCAGACTCTTCTTTGTTTAAAATATACGCTCCCTGCTGGACTAATTCTTTCTTTACGGCATCATAGACCGTTCCCACCGCGACAATTGATTGTTCGGAGGCACATATGACACCATTGTCGAAAGTTTTGCTCGAAAGTACCGCTTCCACGGCCGCTGAGACATTTGCGGTTTCATCGATAATGGCGGGGGTATTTCCTGCTCCGACCCCCAATGCTGGCTTTCCGCTAGCGTAGGCTGCTTTTACCATGCCACCGCCTCCCGTAGCCAAAATAAGGTCAATGGACGGATGGTGCATAAGGGCTGCTGTTGCTTCCAAAGTTGGTTCGGTGAGGCAGGCCAATAAATTTTTTGGAGCTCCCGCTTTGACCGCGGCATCGGCAACAATCTTTACCGCTGCAGCCGTACATTTTTTTGCTCGCGGGTGCGGTGATACTACAATCCCGTTGCGTGTTTTCAAAACCAGTAATGCCTTGAAAATAGCCGTAGCGGTTGGATTTGTCGTTGGGATAACTCCTGCGATCAAACCAATGGGGTCCACTACTACCTTCACTTGATTGGATTTATCTTCGGAAATGATTCCGCAAGTTTTGGCAGTGGCATATTTTTCATAGATAAAATGAGAAGCGAAATGATTTTTAAAAATTTTATCTTTCAGTATGCCCATGCCCGTTTCATCGACGGCCATTTTGGCAAGCTCTTCCCGTGCTCCATCCGCTGCCATTGCTGCGGACTTAAAGATTAAATCAACTTTTTCCTGTGGGAAGCCAGCATAAACCTTTTGAGCTTCCTTTGCCATCCCTATGAGTGTGTCCAAGTCATCCATAATTGTCCTTTTTTAACGTCATATGCCATTCGCTTTCGGGCTTTAACGATGGAGACTGACTTTATTGAAAAACATCAACAAGTCAAGAATTCTTTGATTTCTTATCTGGTAGAGATGTGCCTTTTTCGCCATAATTTTTAATTTGTCGCAGGGCAGTAGCAACTGGACAACAGGTCAGTCCGCCACCGATGCATCCACCTTGGCATGACATTACTTCCAATACGGTTCCTTTGTCACATTCCACAGCTTTGGCAAAACGTTTCAAATCCTTCACAACCTCTCGGTCTAGGCCGTTAATGGGTACAAATGTCACATCTTTTCCATTGGCATCCAAAACACTCTGGACCGCCCGGGAAACACCACCGCTTATGGAAAATTCCCTCGCTTCCCTTGCTGTTTGGTATGAAAATGCTTCTTCTTCACACTCGCTGGGAGTGATAGAAAATGCCTCAAACAATGCTTCAATTTCTTCGCAATTGAGGACAAAATCGATCTTTTCATTGGCAAACACTTCCTCGTATTTGGCCAGGCATGGGCTGATAAACACCAAAACCGCATCCGCGTGTTGTCCGCGGACATACTCCGTCGTATAAAACAACGGTGTACCGGTGGAAGAAACAAACGGTTTTAAATCTGGAATATGTTTTTTAACAAGGGTATTATAGGCAGCGCAACAGGATGTTGTCATAAATTTTTCACCCTCGACCAAACGTTCTTTCAGGTCCACTGCCTCATTCAGCGACGTCGATTCCGCACCTATGGCAACTTCATAGACAAAGGAAAATCCAATTTTTTTCATGGCAACGTGGAGTTGTTCTGCGGAACACTTAAACTGCCCAAGCAATGCTGGGGCCATCAGTGCTATCACCTTCTTTCCAAGTTTGATGGCCCTAAGTACGTCGATGATTTGACTTCTGGCCTGGATAGCTTCGAATGGGCAAGCGGCCATACACTTTCCGCAACTGATGCATTTGGCAAAATCAATCACCGCACGGCCTCGTTCATCCTTTGCGATGGCATCAACCGGACAAACATTTTCGCATGGGACAATGGTTTTGACGATGGCACCATATGGGCAAGCACGCAAACACGCGTTACATTTTTTACACTTTTTAGTGTCAATTACTGATCGTTCCCCATCATTGCTAATTGCATCGAATCGACAGGCGGCTATGCATGGTTTTTTTGTACAATTTTGACACAAATCGGTGACGTGTAAGTGACAAGCTTCGCATCCATTACATGCGCAATTGAGCACGGTTAGAGGCGGCGAAGAAGGTTTTTCGCGTCCCAAGGCACGCTGGGCACTTTGGTCTAGTTGCTCTTTGCCATCATCATCTTCCAATGCTAAGCCAAGGGCACTCATTGCTAATGCTCTACAAATCGCGATTCCCTTCGGATCCCGTTCGCAGTCACCAGGAATTCGTTGAATGTTTTCTAAAAAATTTGGACCATTAAAAATACGGATAAGGCGAACCAATATCTCTTTTTTATGCGTGATCATTCTCCACATTCTGTATTATTTCTCAGAAAAATCGATAATTAAATGATTTTTCGAGTCGTTGCCATGATGTGCTTTATAATTCACAAAAATAAGCAGGTTCATCCTAATCGACTATGGTTTATTTTTCAGCCAAGGAAGACGTAGCAATTTGAACATTTGCATAGCCGGCATCTCTAGCAATTTCGCAAATCTTGAGTAAAACATCAACGGGGAGAGATTTATCTGGACGCACGAGCAAAACCGAGGTCTCGTCCGCTTTTTCAGAACATTTTGCCTTTAAATATTTTTTCATGCCGTATTTGATGGAATCTAAGGTAAAAATATCACCGTTAAATATTATAAACTTTTCCGACTGTATGGTAATAATTCCAACTGTTTTTTTCATTTCTGCCGTGTCCGACTGCGGGAGCCTAATTTCAACACCCGGCGATAGAATAAAGCGAGAATTCAATAGGAAAAACATCCCGAATAGGGCCAAAATATTCAAAACATTGAAAAGGTCTATGCCGCTATCCGGGGGTTGTAGTCGAAAAACTTTGATGAAATTAAACCTCTTTGTTAACATTCGAGCCTTCCTCTTCCGTGATTGTCATATGATACAAAATTTCATTATAACTCCATTCCACATCGTAAATCAGATGCTTTACTTGCCCATACAGAAAGGCGTAGGCTAATGTCCCAAGAATATTTAGCAGCAAGCCGAACGATATCAAAATCATCGACTGTTGCATGAATGATATGACAGTGTTCGATGAAAAATACGTTGAAGTATGTGCCATCGTACCAAGCATCTTGGCTAAAATTTGTAAAACTCCAACAAAACTGACAATGGGAGCGATTTTTGCGATTAATTTGACGGCCGGCAATCTCCGTTCTAGCAAAGGAATTTCTTGTAATACAACATTATTAGTGGCGTTTAATAACTCGTTTGGATCCTTGTTTCTAAAAACGAGAACTGTCTTTACTATTAGTGCCACCATACTAGGGGATTCTTCGCATACCGTCAAAGCTTCATTGTAACGTTTCTTTTTCAGCAGGGCAATTATGCCATCCAAAAATTGCCGAGATTTGACCTTTTTGCTGCGCAGGAACAAGAGCCTTTCGATGCTGTACGACAGCAGCATTATTGATAAAACAAACAACATCAATGCTGCGAGGTTACAAGATATACTCTTCACGGCCAAGATAAAAACACAACCTCAACAAATTTCAAATGAAATCTCCTTACATTCGGAAGATCGTAAATTTGTTACGCGTGTTAACGTACTTGCCATCGTAAAAATATAATGAACTAGGTTGACATAGTCCCATAACTAAGGTTCAGAGCAAAGGAAAGCCTATCGTAAACATCGGCAAATGGTGCCATAATTTTACCGCAACAGATCCTGGCATCATATGCTTTTCAAGCATAGATTGACTCTGTTCAACTTGGCAATAGGGATAACTTTTCGCTGTCTTTTTCGTGGGAAACAATAATTTTTGCCCCAGTGGAAATCTCGCCGCTCAGCCATTTATCCGCAAGGGGATCCTCGACATTTTTTTCAATTGCACGCCTTAGGGGACGGGCACCAAATTTCTTGTCATAGCCATTTTTGACGAGGAAATTCTTTGCATCGTCGGAGAATACAAGCGTTACTCCTTTTTCAGCGGCACGTTTGCCGACTTTGTCCAATTCGATATTAACAATTTTTTGCAAAGCATCGTGGTCGAGCTGTTTAAACACGACCATATCCGTTAGTCGGTTGATAAATTCAGGCTTGAATGCCTTTTTTGCTTCGTCGATGATCGATGTTTTTATCCGTTCAAAACTTTGGGATGCATCTTGATCAGCAACGAAACCAAGGGATGTGTCCCTTTGTAATATTTCGGCACCGACATTACTTGTCATGATCAAAAGCGTGTTTTTAAAATCCACCTTGCGGCCCTGGCTATCTGTCATATGGCCATCTTCCAGGACTTGTAATAAAATTTGCAAAACGTCGGGATGGGCCTTTTCCACCTCATCGAAAAGAATAACCGAATAGGGTTTGCGTCTAATCTTTTCCGTCAGCTGACCACCATCATCGTGGCCCACGTATCCCGGAGGAGATCCGACCATCCGTGATATGGAATGTTTTTCCATATATTCGGACATGTCAACTTGGATAATGGCGTCCCTGTTTCCAAAAATTTGTTCGGCCAGCATTTTTGCCAGATAGGTTTTCCCCACCCCCGTTGGGCCAAGGAATAAAAATGACCCGATTGGCTTGTTGGGATCATTTAAATCCGTTCGAGAACGGCGGATCGCGCGGGCAATGCTTTCAACGGCTTCATCCTGGCCAATTACAGTTTTCTTCAGAGCTTCATCGAGATTTATCAACCGTTCCGACTCCTTTTTCTCGAGGCGGGTAATTGGAATTCCGGACCAACTGGCAATGACGCCCAAAATGGCATCGACATCAACCGTAACAACGTCACTTTTCGACTTTTTTCTGGCTTGCTGGTAAAGTTTTTCTATTTCTGCGCTCAGCTTTTTCTCCGTATCCCGCAGCTGGGCAGCCTTTTCAAAGTTTTGTTCCTTGATCGCCAATTCCTTTTCACAATGGACTGCTTTAATCTTCTTTAATAATTTTTCAACTTTCGGAGAAGTAGTGGACACGTTTAGCCTCGCCTTAGCCCCCGCTTCGTCAATAATGTCGATGGCTTTGTCCGGTAAAAACCTGTCTTGAATATACCTCGCGGAAAGTTTTACAGCCTCTTCAACTGCCTCATCCGTATATTTTACGGCATGGTGCTCCTCGTAGCATTTCTTTACGCCCTGGAGGATCAAAATTGCATCTTGAATACTCGGAGGATCCACCTGTACGGGTTGAAATCTACGTTCGAGGGCACTATCTTTTTCTATGTGCTTGCGATATTCATTGATGGTGGTTGCCCCAATACACTGGATTTCGCCCCGCGACAATGCCGGTTTTAAGATATTCGATGCATCCATGGCACCTTCGGAAGATCCAGCACCAACGATCGTATGCAGTTCGTCCAGAAACAATATTACGTTTTTGGCACGCTTGATATCATCCATAACGGCTTTCAAACGTTCTTCAAACTGTCCACGATATTTTGTCCCCGCCAACATTAGAGCCATGTCAAGGGAAATGATCCTCTTGTTGAGTAAGGCTTCGGGAACCTTGCCAAAGGCTATTGCCTGTGACAATCCTTCGACTATGGCCGTTTTTCCAACACCAGCCTCGCCAACCAAAACGGGATTATTCTTAGACCGCCTGCATAAAATTTGTAATACCCGCGTAATTTCCTTCTCTCGGCCAATCACGGGGTCCAATTTGTTTTCCTTTGCAATTTCGGTCAAATCACGGCCAAATGCGCCCAACGCTGGTGTCTTTATGCTCGAAGATTGGTCTTCCCTATCCGACATTTTCTCCGACGTAAAATGGAAGTCATCGTCG
Source organism: Puniceicoccales bacterium (assembly GCA_031273725.1). Classification (GTDB taxonomy): domain Bacteria; phylum Verrucomicrobiota; class Verrucomicrobiia; order Opitutales; family JAIRKQ01; genus JAIRKQ01. Next base: position 7,453 of record JAISRG010000086.1, on the reverse strand, counting down.
TCGCCATTCCCTTCGTCTATGCCAACAAAGTTGGGATCTAGGGCTGATAATATTGCCTGGCGACAGTTTTCCACTTTGACTCCCGCTTCCGACAATATCTTTGCAGCAATTTCATCATCTTCGCGCAAAATACCCAACAGAAGATGCTCCGTTCCTACGTATGGATGCTGCAACATATTTGCTTCCTTCGCCGCTGCCAGAAGAACTTTTTGTACAATGGGAGATAGCGTGATGTTAGCTCCATTTTGACTATCAGTGTTTGCTTTCGACAGGCGTCGTTCGATTTCAGCACAAACTTTTTCAAGATCGACACCCAGGGACCGCAGAATGCTAATTGCAATACATTGCGGCAGTCGCATGAGCGCCAGCAGAAGATGTTCGGGCCCAATGACAGATTGGCCGAGACGTTCTGCCTCCTGCCTAGCCATTGCGAGGACCTGCTGGGCCCGCGGTGTTAAATTTAACATTGAATTCATGTTTCTTCGAAAAAAGTATCATGATGTGAATTGCGATATAATTTGCAAGTTCCGATGCAATATTCACACCATTTTATAGAGCAATTTTTATGCCACAATTCCATTCAAATTTCCCAGCAAATCGGTTTCATTCCAAATTTCCAGGCCCAGAGATTGGGCTTTTTCCAATTTTGAACCGCAATTTTCCCCAGCGATGAGGATGTGCACATTTTTCGATATGGAATTGGCAACATTGCCGCCGAGATGTTCGATTTTTTCAACCGCCTCCTGGCGAGTCATCGATGACAATGTCCCGGTTAGGACAAAATTTTTTGCGTGGAATCTTTGGTTTTGTAAAATTTCTCCATGTGTGTCGCCGTGAATAACTCCCAGCATTCGCAAATCATCGATGATTTTCACATTATGTGGTTCCCCGAGGAATGCAGTTATTGCGTTCGATAATTTTACTCCAATGCCATCGAGACGTTCCAATTCTTCGGGAGTTGCAGCGATTAGATTGTCCAAGGAATGGAAATGCTTTGCGAGAATTTTTGCCGTCTGTTCTCCAATTCCCAAAATGCCGAAACCATGCAAAAGTCGCCAAAGGGGCCGGTTTTTGCTATCATCGATGTTGCCTAAAATTTTCAGAGCCGACTTCGTCCCAAACTTTTCCAAACTTTCCAAATCATTGAACGTTAGGCGGTAGATGTCGGCAATATTGTTTAATTTTTGCCCAGCCACTAATTTTTCAATTACGACCGTCCCAAGGCCATCGATGTCCATTGCTGCCCGCGAAACAAAATGCTCCAGGCGCCTCTGGATTTGTGGCAAACAGCACAAATTCTGACATCGCCAGGCAACCTCCCCAGTAAGTTGTATCAATTGTGATCCGCAGGCGGGACAAATTTTGGGAAAAATAAACGGCCTGGAATTCACATCACGCTTTGCGGTGTCAACGGCAACAATCGCTGGAATTATCTCTCCTGCCTTTTCAACGGTTACGTAATCCCCCATGCGAATATCCTTTTTCGATATTTCATCGGCATTGTGAAGGGTTGCCCGGGAAACATTTGTTCCCGATAGTAGTACGCTCTCCAAATCTGCCACCGGGGTAATTATTCCCGTACGACCAACTTGCAGGATAATATTTTTAATTTTCGTCGTGGCACGTTCCGGTGCAAATTTATAGGCAATGGCCCACCGGGGAGATTTTGCCGTTGCCCCCAATGTTTCGTAAAATTGTAATTCGTTGATTTTCAACACTGCTCCGTCGGTCCAGTAGGGGAAAATATGCCGCATTTTATCCAGTTCTTCGACATGTTTCCAAGCTTCCTCGATACTTTCTGCTGTCCAATATTTTTCCTGGGACGCAAATCCGAGGTTTTTCAAAATTTCCAGGACCTCACTTTGGCGACTTACAATCTTTTCCGAGCAATGGCCAATGGTATAGGTTATCAATTTTAAGTTTCTCTCGGAAACTTCATCGATGTTGAGGGTTTTTATGGTCCCCGCAGCTAGGTTTCGCGGATTAGCGAATAGCTCGAGTTCCTGTTCCTCCCGTATTTTGTTTATTCCAATAAAAGTTTGCTTATCTATGTAAACTTCCCCCCGAATTTCCAGGGCTTCGGAATGATTTTCGATTTCCAGTGGGAGATCCCTAATTGTTTTAATATTTACGCTGACGTCATCCCCGATTGTCCCGTTTCCCCTTGTTAATGCCTTGAAAAACTTTCCGTTTTTGTAGATCAAATTTATCGCAATGCCGTCGATTTTAGGTTCGACGACATAGGAAAATTTTTGCGGTCCAAGGGCGGTTTCTAGATGGTTAGAAAACTGAAACAATTCTTCCCGGGAATATGTATTTGCCAAGCTCATCATCGGTGATAGGTGTGCAAATGACTGAAACCCGGACTGCCTATCATCCCCGATGGTTGTATCTTTTACATCAACCGCATAAACTGCCAAAACTTCTCGCAATCTTTCGACTTCGGATTTTAAACAATCGTATTCAAAATCGGAAATTCTAGGATTATTTTCCCTATAATATAACCTGTCATGCAAATTTATTTCGGACAATAATTTATCGTATCTTGCTTTCAGGGCCCGGATATCGGATGTTGAATACGTTTTTTTAGTGTTACTCGCCATAAATAATTTTTATTAAAATGAAATGTCAGCTTGTCATTTGATTTTAAAAAAATAACAAAGAACCACATCTTTTTCAAAATTTATTATGAAATTTTCAATAGAAAAGACTACATTCGTTAACGGTTTACAGCAAGTTTTAAGTGTTGTCGAGCAGCGTGCAATTATCCCGATTTTGGGCAATGTATTGCTGGAGTGCGTCGACGATGGTCTAAAAATTACTGCAACCAATTTGGACATTTCCATACATTGTAAGGTGAAGGCAGAAGTTGAAAGTGAAGGAAAAATAACTCTTCCGGCAAAGAAATTGGCGGCCATTGTTCGCTCTTTGCCAGGCGACACCGTTTCAGCAGAACTTGCTGGCACGAAGGTAAAAATTTCTTCCGGCCGTTCCAATTTTCAAATCATGGGGCTTCCGGCGGATGATTTTCCAAGCGCAAGTGAACCAAATCCGTTGAATAAGACGCAATTGCAGCAGACGGAGATGGCGAAAATGCTAAAAAATGTTTCCTTTGCCCAATCGAACGATGACAATCGCTTTATCCTAAACAGCGTATACTTTTGTTTCGACCAAAATAAATTGACATTTGCTGCAACGGACGGCCGCCGATTAAGTCTAGTTTCCAAGGAGATAGCTGAAAACGCAGAAAATACCAAGGGAGTAATAATTCCCAGCAAAACAATACGAGAAATTGAAAGGTTACTGGGCCAGGGAGAAGAAGTGGCCTTCCTGTTCGACAATCGTCAAATCGTATTTCTAATTGCCGTGAACAAGGAAAACCAGGATGGCCTAATGGGCGACATCAAGGTGGTTTCTAAAATCGTTGAAGGGAACTACCCAAATTTTCATCAGATTATTCCCCAGGCAGCTGAAAACCGTGTCAAACTCGATCGTCAACTGGTCCTCGAATGTATCCAAAGGGTTGCAATCGTCGCAAATGACCAGAAAAATTTGGTCAAATTGCATTTTGAAAATAACGCCCTGGAAGTATCCGCTGAAAGCCAAGAATACGGAAATGCCCATGAAAAAATCGCAATTGTCTACGAAGGAAAGCCCATCGAAATTGCGTTCAACTATGTATTTGTTTGCGATCCGCTAAAAGTTCTTACGCAGGACGAAGTATTTTTTGAATTTAAGGATGAATTAAGCGCCGGAGTATTTAAAACCTTAGAGGATTTTTTGTACGTCGTCATGCCCCTTCGAATGGGATAGCAAAAAATAAAACTGGGATTAGACATGTGGACGATTTTATTATATAGACTTTTATTTATTCCATGTTTCCTGCTTGTCATGCCATATTACGCCTACCGCATGATAAAAAGAGGGGGCTATAAAAAAGATTTCAAATATCGTTTGGGATTGTTTAAAAAACTTCCGAAAAGAAAGTTTGGGAAAAAGCGACTGTGGATACAAGCCGTAAGCGTCGGAGAAATAAAAGCTCTTGAGAAATTGATAAACCTGCTCATCGAGGCAGATTCATACGAGATTGTCCTGACAACAACGACAAGTACGGGATATGAGTTGGCTCGCCGATTATATGGGAAGAAGATACTATTCGTAGGATTATTTCCCTTTGACTTTTGGTTATTCAGTTGGCTGGCCTGGAAAAAAATTTTCCCCCACGTGGCAATTCTCATGGAAAGTGAAATTTGGCCGGAACACATTTGGCAGGCGCGTCTACGTGATGTCCCAGTTATTTTGATAAATGCACGTATCTCGGACAAAACATTTTCCCGCTACAAAATTTTCCAAAATTTGGCCAAATCAACCCTAGATAATATTTCTTACGTATTGGCGTCGGACCAGTCGATGGCAGACCGTTGCAGGGAGATAGGGATTTCCCCGGACCGCATAAAAATTGCCGGGAATATGAAGTTCGACAATGAGAGTTCGCAATTGGGTCCGCGGGAAGCATTATCCCTCAGGCGTGCCCTTGGTTTTACGGAGAATGACCTAATTTTATTGGGGTCGTCCACGTGGCCCAAGGAAGAAGAAATGCTCATTAGGGCACTCAGGAAATGCCAAGAGTTCGACAGGCGGTGGAAATTATTGCTCGTGCCACGCCATGCGGAAAGGCGTAATCAAATCATAGACCTACTGAAAATATCTGGCTTCAAATGGCATCAGCGGTCGAAGGGGAAAGCCACCGCAGAGGTTGATATTTGTTTCGCTGATACAACGGGGGAATTGCAAACGCTGACATCGATTTCTCACATTGCATTCATTGGGAAAAGCCTAGCCCCCAATTCCGGTGGCCAATCTCCAGTGGATGCTGCATGCTGTGGAATCCCCATCGTCTATGGCAACGGAATGACCAATTTTAAGGATATTTGTTTATCCCTGGAATATGCCAAGTGTGTAATCAAGGTCAAAGATTTAGCCCGTGCAATTATGGCCATAGCCATGCTCGCCAAGGATGAAAACAAGAGGCAAAGTTTTGCCCACAAGCTGCAAGAATGGCATAAAAATAACTGTGGAGCATCCGAATTTATAGTGAAAAAAATCCAAGATATCGCGTTGGCCAACAAGTAATATAAACGTGGAAATCATCACGAGCAGACACAATGACCGCATAAAATTTTTGTGCAAATTATATGATCGTGGGAACCGAAACCGCCATGGGATGTTTCTCGTGGAAGGTTTCCGCGAGCTATCACGGGCCATGGATAGTGACATTTCCATCGATACCGTTTTTTTCTGTGAAAATTTCTTTAAAAATCTTGCCCCGTGGGATTTGATCCGGCGTGCCGAAAGCAAAAATCTTCAAATTTGTAAAGTAAGCAGTGAAGTTTTTGAAAAAATTAGTTACCGTGAAAACTGCGATGGCCTCCTCGGACTGGCTAATTTTTGGAGCCTGGATTTCCCAAATATAAAACTTTCCTCAAATGCCCTTATTTTGGTCGCGGAAGGAATTGAAAAAGCCGGTAATCTTGGTGCTCTGATGCGTTCGGCGGAATCTGCCGGTGTCGACGCATTGATTTTGTGTGATCCCGTAACGGACATTTTCAACCCAAATGTCATTCGTGCATCCCAGGGTGCAGTTTTTAGCCTGCCAACGGTGGTAACAAACAATGAAAAAACATTGGAATTTTTAGGGGCAAACTCCGTCAAAATTTTTGCAACGGCGCCATCCGCGGAAAATATTTACTTCAATGAAAATTTTATGACCCCCACGGCAATCATTGTTGGATCTGAGCACGACGGGCTATCAGATTTCTGGCTAAAGAATGACACCGCCACGAAAATTGCACTCCCGCAGAAAGGAATGAGTGATTCCCTCAATGTCAATGACGCAGCCGCAATTGTCCTATACGAAGTTTTGCGACAAAGGATGCAAAAAGAATCCGCCCGCCCGTGATTTTTCATTGCCAAGGCCGATAATTTATCAATTTTCGAAGGCATTTGTCATTTACCCGTAAAAATTTACCAAAAGGAGAACGCGTTGCACTGATTGCAGGACGAGGAGATTATCCAGTCTCATGTGCCAAAAATATGATGGCTGCTGGCCACGATATGGTGGTGATCGCCGTGGATGATGACGTAAATGCCGGGTGGCTCGATAGTTTTCCTGCGCAAAATGTCACAAAAATTTCCGTTGGACAGATATCGAAATTATTGAAGGCCCTGAAACGTTTCGGTGTAAAGTTTGCCATTATGGCGGGTCAGGTAAAACCAAAAAAACTTTTTCGGGGAATGTTGCCAGACCTCAAAGCCCTATGGATGTTGGCAACATTGAAGGAACACCACGCCGAGTCCATTTTCGGAGCAATCGCAGAAGAGATCGCAAACATCGGCGTAGAATTGTTGGATGCCCGGTCCTTCATGGAAGAGGATCTTGCCACCATAGGACCCATGACATCCCGGAGATCGGCGATCAATGAAAAAAGTCTCCAATTGGGCATTAGTACTGCCCGTGAAATTGCCCGTTTAAATATCGGGCAATGTGTCATCGTGAACAAAGGAACAATCGTAGCAGTAGAAGATTTCGCGGGAACCGATGACCTCATCAATCGAGCTGGGAAATTTAATTTGAAGGATGCAATTTTTATAAAGACAGCCAAATATAGACAAGACTTCCGGTTCGACGTTCCTGTTTTTGGCATGCAAACGTTGGAAAACTTAAACGGCGCAAACATAAAATATGCCGCCCTGGAAGCTCAAAATGTCATAATCCTAGACAAAAAAAATGTGTTAGCCCACGCCGCTAAACTCGGAATCGACATCGTAGGTTTCGAGTAAATATAATCTACAGTGAACTATGTTCATATGTGGTGAATTAAATTAACACAGTTCCGTAACTAAGGTTAAATATACTTTCCTTCGCTATTGACTTGCAATATGGGGCTATGTTAAACATATAGACTATATATAAAAATTTTTTACTCCAAAAATAAAAATTTACTGACAAATCTTTGCTTTCAATTTGAAAAGGAAGCATGACCTTTACAAGTTTTTTCGTTGGCATAGCCCTTCTGGGATCTTTCTATAATGCTACGTTGCGCATGAAATTAAGCTATGTTCTCTGGCTGATTAGCAACATTTATCTTTGTGTTCACAATTTTACCATCAAAGAATATTCCCAGGCATTTCTGTTTGGGGCATATCTGATCACAACGTTTATAGGGATCAAAAACACATACAAAGATAAAAATTGGTTTAAACCAAGAAAAGCTTAGGGGCATTGGATGGTTTTTAGTTTATGTCCATCGACATAAACATCTAGGGACCCCAAATAGTCGATTGGAAGTTTTCTAAAATTTTTACCGCAATGGCATCTGCAACGAGGCGGCCAGAATCCGTTAGTCGAACAACATCGTTGGCAATCTGCAAAAAACCTTCATTTTCCAGTTGA
>JAISRG010000039.1 GCA_031273725.1 Puniceicoccales bacterium | reverse complement strand
GCGGCCATTAATAATATTTTTTTCATAAATTTCCTTCATTAGAATTAGGAGAAGCGGTTCTCTGACATAAATGTGTCATTGTCAAGCTTTTATTTTCAAGTTTTTTCAGAAAACATGATACAATTCTTGAAAAGTTGATGCAGAGAATATAGTGAGCTAAGCCAACATGGTCCCATAATTATGGGACCATCTCTATCTAGTACACTATGGTACACTATATCTCATATCTTTTTTTTGTGAAAAGGCTTTACTATTTTTGTGCACTAGATTTAGAGGCTGCCAACAGCCCATTCTCTTTTCGTTTTAAAGGACTATTTGAGCCGTACGGTGGGCTCCCATTGTTCAATATATTTTATGGGGGTTTTGGAGCCGAGGGATGTTTCAGGGCGGTTTGTTCCGTGGTAGTCGCTTCCGCCAGATACGTATAAATTATTTTTTGTGCAAAATTCTAACAAAAAATTTGTCTGTGTTTCGGTAAATGTCGAATAGAAACATTCCACTCCATCGAGGGTGGCGGCTAAGCCATTTAATATGTCCTGCACATTTTCTTCATATTGAAAAGCATGCGGTAGAAAAGCAAGACCTTTTGATTGATGAATGACTTCAATTACTTCTTTGGCCGTCGGTATCAAATCGCTTTCATCTATGAAGAATGGGCTTTGGGGGTTTGAGATATGGCGTTTAAAGAAAACGGATTCACGTTTCCAGCTCGCGTCATCCGGGATAAATCGTCTATTCGCGTCGTATTTTTTTATTTCATTATGTAAATATTCCGTTGCATAATAAATATTGCTTGCCGAATATTTCTCAATCACATCGTCGTCAAACTGCATTCCCATGTCTTTGCAAACGGCATAGAGACGGTTTAATTCTTCGCGATTCACCACATCATGCAGATATAAATTGCTGAGCAGATTCTGCATTTGGGGGACATTAAATCCATAGCCTAAGATTTCGATAGAAATCCCTTTGTAATATGCCTGCAATTCTATGCCGGTAATAATTTTGCCGGAGAAATTACCAAAATCAGCCGCATTATTATACGCATCACAATTATCATGGTCTGTGATAGAAATGTATTTAAGTCCGATTTTTTCACATTTTTTTAAGATTTCGACCGGCGTATCGGTTCCGTCGGAAAAGCATGAATGCATATGTAAATCAATCATCAAAATTCACCTTTGGAGTTTATTGTTTTTAAATTACCTTCTTTTGTGTGGCGTTCGACTAATTTATTGCGTATGTCGCGCGGAGTTATGCCGCGTATGAACATTAGAACTTCCAAATGATACGCCAAATCGGCTATTTCACCAATCAGCTCATCTTTGTCATCATTTTTTGCCGCAATAATAGTTTCGCTCGCCTCTTCGCCGATTTTTTTACAAATTTTATCCACCCCTTTATTGAGCAGATAATTTGTGTAAGATTTTTCTTTTGGATTTTTGTCTCGGTCGATAATTTGGCGATAAACTTCATCTAAAATCTCAAACTCACCGGCACTGTCGCCAAAACAGCTGTAACTTCCCGTATGGCATGCACCGGTGCCGGTTTGTTCGACTTGAATTAGGATCGTGTCATTATCGCAGTCAAAAGAAATGGTTTTAATTTTTTGCACATTTCCAGATGTTTCGCCTTTATGCCAAAGCTTTTGCCGCGAGCGTGACCAAAAACAAGTTTCGCCATTTTTTAGCATATAATCGTAGCTGTCTTGGTTGACATAGGCAAGCATCAGAACCTTACCTGTGTAATAATCCTGTACAATAGCTGGAATTATTCCTTCAATATTCTGCATGGTATGTTGTTCCTTTCCATTTGTAATTTAACATCATTCACAGTCGCCTTGCCATAGTGAAACAAGCTGGCGACAAGAGTTGCATCGCAGTCAGTTTTTTCAAAGACTTCAATAATATCAGCTATTTTGCCACAGCCACCACTTGCAATGACAGGAATATTTACGCTATCACAAACGGCTTTTGTCTGGGCTATATCGTATCCGTTTTGTGTGCCATCGCAATTCATTGAAGTGAGAAGTATCTCGCCGGCACCAAGAATTTCACATTTTTTCGCCCAATCGACTACGTTTAGCCCGGTTGGTTTACGTCCGCCATGAACGTACACTTCAAAATCCTTGCTGTCAATTGCAACAACTACACATTGCGAGCCGAATTCGCGGCTTGCTTCTTGGATTAATTCGGGGGTTGCGACGGCAGATGAATTTATGGAGACTTTATCCGCACCGCATGCAAGAATTTTGCGAAAATCCTCAAGCGTACGAACACCACCGCCGATGGTCAGCGCAATAGACAATTCTCTTGCAGCGCGCTCGACCAAATCGTAAATTGTAGCACGATTTTCGTGGGTGGCTGTAATGTCCAAGAACACAACCTCGTCCGCGCATTGCTGTTCATATCGTTTGGCGATTTCCACTGGGTCGCCGACGATTGTCAAATTTTCAAAATTCACACCCTTGACGACCTTTCCGTCCATTATATCTAGGCATGGAATTATCCTTTTTTTAAGCATTTTTCTAAGTCAATCCTCCCTTCATAATAGGCTTTGCCTACAATTGTTGCATAATAGTCATTTTCTAAATCCGCCTCACAGGACACTCCGCCGGAGACAATGACTTTCTTGTTTTTAATTTTGGCGTACATATCCCAATTTGGCGATGTTAGCGTGCCATCTTTTGAAATGTCTGTTACTATGATAATTTCGGCTGGCAGGCTGTCGATGAATTCAAGATAATTAATGCCGCTGTCCTCAAGCCAGCCGTTTGTCGACACCTTGCCGTCGCGCACATCGATACCGGCAACGATTCTATCCACGCCGTATTCATCAACCATTTCTCGCAGGAATTGCGGATTTTTGACCGCTGCGGTGCCCAAAATTATTCTCTGCGCAACTCCAAGGTATTTCGCCGCCGTTTCGGTTGTTCTAATGCCGCCTCCAACTTGAATCGGTATAATTTTGGCAATTTCTTTTATTATCTCATAATTTGCGGGGCTGCCGCTTTTTGCGCCATCCAAATCCACGATATGCAGAAATTTTGCTCCCATTTGCTTGAATTTTTTTGCTAATTCCGAAGGGTTTTTGCTGTACACTGTTTTTTGCGCATAATCACCCTTGTACAGCCTGACCGCTTCGCCATTTAATATGTCGATGGCAGGAATTATATACATTTTGCCCATCTCTTTAAAATTTCTTCGCCAACTTTGCCGCTTTTTTCAGGATGAAATTGATACCCTAAAATATTTCCATGCCCGACGATTGCTGGGATTTTGACGCCGCCATATTCGGTATACTCAATTGTTTCCTCGTTGAAGTCCGCCATGTATGAATGCACAAAGTAAACATCTTTTTGAGTTTTTGACAGCGTGTTCCAGCCCATGTGGGGAAGTTTTTTGTTGGTTGGTATTTTTTTGACCTCCCCTTTCAATAAGCCAAGCCCGAAGTACTCCTCATCCTCATATCCTTTTTCAAACAAGATTTGCATGCCTAGGCAGATGCCAAGAATCGGTTTGTCAAAGTTTTTTATCTTGTCCGCCAATTCTCCTAGATTTCTCATAGCGGTCGAAAAACTGCCGACCCCGGGCAGTATTATCGCGTCAACATCATCAATATTTTTGTTCAATTTTGCCTCGATCCCCACACGTTCACACGCATTGAGCACACTTTTGATGTTGCCGAGGTTATAATCGATGATTCCAATCATAGAACACCTTTCGTTGACGCAATGTCGTCACCGACTTTTATCATGGCTTGTTTCAATGCACGTCCGAATGATTTAAAAATAGCCTCAATTATATGATGAGAATTTTTTCCATATTTGACATTTATGTGCAACGTAATACCGCTGTTCACTGCAAATGCTCTGAAAAACTCCTCAGTCAATTCCGTTTCAAAATCGCCAACTTTAGCAGAGGGAATTTCGGCGTTAAAGATAAGATATGGGCGGTTAGAAATATCCAAGTTGCATGCCGCAAGCGTTTCATCCATAGGCACGGTAGCTTCGCCATAGCGGTTAATGCCTTTTTTATCGCCAAACAGCTCCTTAAATGCCTGCCCCAGGATAATTCCAACATCTTCCACCGTGTGATGAGCGTCAACATTCAAATCACCTTTGCATTCAAGGTTCAGCGCAACACCGGATTGAAAAGAAAAGAGCTCCAGCATGTGGTCGAAAAACCCAACGCCTGTGTTGATTTTCGTATCCTGCCCAAGTACCAATGTTATTTCAGTTTCGTTAGTTTTTCTATACATTTTACAAATACCTCCATCTCATTATCTGTTCCAACTGTTACTCTTATAAATTTATCAATTCTTGGTCTGTCCCAACGGCGGACTAAAATTTTATTTTCATAGAGCTCGTTGTAAAGGTTGCCTTCAATAAATAAAAAGTTCGTCTGCGAATCCAATACTTTAAGCCCTATTTGGCGCAGTTTTTTTATGGTATCCTCCCGCGTTTTAATTATCCGTTTACAATTTTGTACGTGGTAATCATTGTCCAAAAACGCATCCAATGCGACCTTTTGAGAAATCATATCGAGCGGATAGGAATTGAATGAATTTTTTACCCGATTCATAATTTCAATTATTTTCGCGTTCCCAATCGCATATCCAACACGCAGTCCCGCCAGTGAATATGATTTTGAAAATGTACGCACCACCACCAAGTTCTCGTATTTTTTAACAAGCTCCGCCGCACTTTCCACGTCCGCAAAATCCAAATAAGCCTCATCCACCACCACAAATTTATTATTTTTGACCATGGTTTCGACTTCCTCAAATGAAAGTACAAGCGACGTCGGGGCATTGGGATTTGCGATAATGACACATCTGTTTTTGTAGTCACCCACACCTATGGAAAAATCGTCTTTGACCGGAATATATCGTGGCACGCAATCATACATATTGCTCCATACCGGATAAAACCCGTATGAAACATCCGGCTGCGATAACTCGTATCCGCTCAAAAATGCCTGAAACACAATCGCCAACACCTCATCCGAACCGTTTCCGCAAAATACGTTATCTGTCCGTACGCCGAATTTTTCGGCAATGGCACCACATAGTTGCCTGCTGTCACCATCGGGATAAAGTCTCAACCTATCAAGTGGCGGAAGCACTATTTTAGGCGATGGCGGATATGGATTTTCATTTGTGTTTAATTTTATCCAACCCTCGCCTTTTGGCTGGAGCCCAGCAACATAGGGCTGTAAATTTTGTGCTTTCTTACTTATCAAATCTCGCCTCAATTGAATTCGCATGTGCATCTAGGCCCTCAAGGTTTGCAAAGTTCACCACATCGTCCTTGAATTGCGCCAAGACTTCCCGCGGATAATAACTATACGAACTAAATTTCACAAAATCATACACCCCCAAAGGCGAATAGAACTTTGCCGTTCCGCCGGTCGGCAAAACATGATTCGTCCCGCTCATATAATCCCCTAATGCCTCGGGTGTATTTTCGCCCAAAAACACCGATCCCGCATTTTTCACCATCGGCAATTTTTCCAGCGGATTTTGCGTCAAAATCTCCAAATGCTCCGGCGCAATCTCGTTTGATAATGCAAACGCCTCGGCTAGGTTTGCAGCCGCTATGCCAATACCGTAATTTTTGAGCGATTCTTCAATAATTTCCCGGCGCTTTAGGTATTTAAGCTGACGTGCCAGTTCTTCTTCCGTTTTCTGCAATATTTTTTCGTCTGTTGCGATGAGTATGGAACTTGCCATTCTATCATGTTCCGCCTGACTCATCAAATCTGCAGCGATATACTTAGGATTCGCCGTTTCATCTGCAATAATTAAAATTTCGGAAGGCCCCGCAATCATATCAATATCCACCTCACCATAAACCATTTTTTTAGCCGCCGCAACATAAATATTGCCCGGACCGACTATTTTGTCCGCCTTGGGAATGCGCTGTGTGCCGTATGCTGCTGCCGCAATCGCCTGAGCACCACCGATTTTGTAAATTTTATCAATGCCCACAACTTTTGCCGCCATCAAAACTTCCGCCGTCGGATTAGGACACAGCATGATAATTTCATCCACACCGGCAATTTTCGCCGGAATAACATTCATCAACACGGAGGAAGGATAGCTCGCCGTGCCTCCAGGCACATACACCGCAACACGTTGCAACGGATGCACAACCTGCCCCATAATAACGCCATTGTCTTTGTTTATAGACCATGATTTTTGAATTTGGTTTCTGTGAAATTCCTCAATTTGCGATTTTGCCCGCTCCAATATCCGCATAAAATTTGCGTCTTCCACAACCGTATTTGTAATTTCAAAAGTGTCACCGGCGAAGTTATCAAACTTTTCCGCATACATTTTTACCGCATGATCACCGTTTCGCCGCACATTATCAAGTATTTCTTTGACGGTTTGTTCTATTTCGGCTCTCACAATTTGCCGTCTGTTTTTTGTGAGCGACAAATCCCTATTTAATAACATTCCTAAGCCTTCCTATCATATCAGTAATCTTTTTGTCATATTTAAGCGCTGATTTGTTCACTAAAATTTTCGTATTTATCGGCATTGCCTCTTCAAAAATTACCAGCCCATTTTCTTTTAGTGCACGACCACTTTCGACAATATCAAATATCACATCCACACAGCCATATTTCGGCATTATCTCGGAAGAGCCACTAATTGTGATAATATCCGCCACTATACCCTTTTTTGAAAAATATTTTTCCGCAATATTGGGATGCTGTGTGGCAACGGTCAAAATCGTCTCATCATTTTGCTTGCATTGTTCGTAAAAACTTAACATCTCCGGCTTACCGGCAACACAGAATCTTGATTGTTCGCACAATTTCAGGTCAGATAGTATATTCGTGATAAAATTATCACCGCGCATGGAATACCGCAAGGTCATATATTCAAGTTCGTACTCACGATAACAATCAAATGCGGAAATCCCTATATCGGCCCAATTTTTATCAATATATTGCGGAATATCCGCTATCCGTATGAGCAAAAAAACCCCCTCGCCATTGTCGCACTCAAATTCCAACTGCTTTCCTTCGCGGGATTCAATTTCGACTTCTAACGACTTCGACGCATATCCGGCACTTTTAAAAATCTCATATGCTTGTCGAATCAACCTCTGCCCCTTCGGCAAAGCAATAACAATTTTTCTCATGTAATTTCTCCTATACATAAAATCTCCGCACAAGTAAGTTTTGCACGGGATTCCTATAATTTGCAATTACAATTATAATTATAAGATAGGCAAGATCAACTTGTTCACACGCAAACACAATGATATACATCATCGCAACGATGAACTAACGCGAATGGCGAAATTGAGGAGAGAAGAAAAAATCCCGTGGTCAGTCCTCATAAAGAAAAGAAATAAATAAAAGAAGAGGCAATAAGCACGGAGGCGAGGAAATTACGAGGACAACGGTCGTACCTTGTGGCTATGCGGTGCCAATCTTTGAGCTTGGCAAAGAAATTTTCGACCCTGTGGCGAGTGGCGTAGAGGGGTTTAGAGTAATTCGCTGGACCTTTTCTCGGTGTTTCGCCTTGCCTTTCTTTTTGTCGCCCGCCAGGCCTGTGTTCATGCGGCTTCACCAGCTGGCTGCCCGATCAGGACTCGAACCTAAACAAACGGAGTCAGAATCCGT
>JAISRG010000030.1 GCA_031273725.1 Puniceicoccales bacterium | reverse complement strand
GAAAAATTTAGGAGAAATACATAAAAAAAATGTGGTTGTCGGATTCGATGGTTTCGTCGACACGATAGTCCATGCCGTTGACGTGCGCGATGGCGAAAAATATACAAGGATTGAAACGATTTCCGATTTTGGAAAGAGAATAATGTCAGCGGCAGGGAAAAGCTCCAACATTGAACTCGTACCGCAAAAAAAGCTGATCGGTGGCAATGGGCCCCTGTTGGCAGAAACATTGCATAAATTTGGTGCCAGCGTTAAATACATTGGCGCTCTCGGTGATTGTGGGAACAATCTTTTTCAAGATTTTGCGAATAAAACATCGGCAGTTTCCACGGGAGACTATGGTGAAACCAGGGCCGTAGAATTCTCCGACGGTAAAATTTTGTTCGGAGAAATGCTATCATTGTGCAAAACGACGGTAGACAGCATCCTGGCGAAAATATCCCCCAAAGACCTGGTTGCCGCCATCGACTCCTGCGATGCTTTCGCCGTGACAAACTGGACAATGATGCGGAATACGACAAGTATTGCTCAGTTTTTTATCGCAGAAATTTTACCCAAATGCACAAAAAGAAACAGGTTATTTTTTTTCGACCTGGCCGATCCTGAAAAAAGGAAACGGTCCGAACTCGTGGAATTTTTACAAGTGATCGGTTCCCATGAAAAATTTGGAAAATCCGTCCTGGGGTTAAATGTCCGGGAAGCGCAACAGGTGTTACACGCCACTGGGCATGATTTTCAACTCGATGAGAAAGAGGATTCCATGGAAGAAGCTGCCAAATTGTTACGAAAAGCTTTAAAAATCGGGGTGGTATTTATCCACGGCACTAAAATTTCTTCCGCTGCCACGGACGAGAAATCGGCGATCGCAAAGGGATATTTCGTAGAAAATCCAAAAATTTTAACCGGCGCGGGAGATCGATATAATGCGGGATTTTTGGCATCATATTTGTGCGATGGCGACATAAATTTTGCCATAAACTTTGCGGCAGCGACATCGGCATTCTATGTGGAAAACATGGTTTCGCCGACCCTAGGTGACATAAAAATTTTATCAATATGAGTGGGATATTCGTTACATTTGAAGGAATTGAGGCCTGTGGGAAAAGTACCCAGCTGAACATGCTAGCAAATTGGCTGCGCGGTAGTGGGCAAGACGTCATTGTTACCCGCGAGCCCGGTGGGACAAATCTTGGGGAGAATATCCGCAATCTTTTGCTCAATGGAAGCAAAGATGATATTTTTTCCATACGCGCTGAAATATTACTGTTTGAGGCTAGCCGGGCGCAGCATGTGGATGAAAAAATCTTGCCGGCCATAAAATCTGGAAAAATCGTCCTGTGCGATAGATTTTTTGATTCGACCGTTGTTTATCAGGGTGTCGCACGGGCAATCGATCCTAAAACTGTGCAGTTTTTAAACGAATTTGCCATTTCTGGGTGCATCCCGCATATGACAGTTCTTCCAAACATAAGTGTTGCCGAAAGTTTTAGGCGTATCGCCCGCAAAGATAGTTCCCGCGATAGAATTGAGCAGGAAGATGAAAGTTTTTTTGAAAAGATCCGCGACGGCTATTTAAAATTGGCAAAGGAAAGCGCTCGATTTTTTACGGTTGATGGCATTGATGATGCGGAAACAATCCACGGAAAAATAAGGAATGAATTCACAAAAAGATTTTTTAAAAGTTGAGAACCAGCCGGGATTTACATCGCTCTTGGAATCATATGAAAGCGGAAGTCTGGCCAATTCAAATCTTCTGGTTTGCAAGGACATGGAAATTTGCAATGCAGTTGCATCATTCTTTGCTACACAAATCCTCCAATGCGAACACCCAGAGACCTGCGTAGATTTTCTACAAGTTCGACCCACAGGCGCAATGATGCAAATTTCCGTCGATCAAATCCGGGAACTGTGCTCGACAATTTATTTATCCCCAAAAGTCTGCGAAAGGAAATTTGTAGTTATCCACGATGCGGGAAGGATGCATAATGCGGCGGCGAATGCATTCCTAAAAACTCTCGAAGAGCCTCCCGACGACACAATAATTTTCCTTACAACTTCGAGGGTACATGCCATTTTGCCGACAATTATCGGCAGATGTTCGGTCACGCGGTTGTCTTCCGGCAGCGAACTTTTGGAAAACAAAGAAATGCAGATTTGGCTGGCGAACTATTCCGCATGGCTATCATCATTGTTCGACGCAGGCTGTGAAAAAAAAACCAATGCCATCATGCAAATGTATTTATTATTGGCGCAACTGGAAGCCCTGTTGGCTAGCATTCTTGAGGGATCTGATGTTGATGATTCTTCAAATGGACAGTGGAACAAACGGGAGATTTATGGATTACTCCTTTCCCAAATCGAAAATGAAACGGCAAAATTTTTTAGAAATGATCTGGAGCACATAAAAATTTTCCCAAAAATTATTTCAAATTTAGAAACCAAAGCATACCTCGTCACCCTGAATGTAAATTTTTTATCATGCATTGAATCCTTTTTGATAGAAATTTTTCAAATAGTTGTTAAATTCCCCCATTGAATTCAAATTTTAAAGGAGAGCATTATGGAAGCAATTTTGTCGCGGCATAGCGTAAGAGATTTTAAGCCCGGAGAAATCTCCAGGGAAATTTTAGGAAAATTAGTCCACGCTGGGATGTCAGCACCGTCGGCCATGCACTCTGCTCCATGGCACTTCGTAGTTGTCACCGAACGGGAGAAATTGGACGGGGTGGCAAAAATTCATCCCTATGCCAACATGTCATTGCAAGCATCCGCTGGAATTCTTGTCTGCGGTGAGCCTGGGAAAGAAATGCTCAAAGAATTTTTCGACCAAAACTGTGCCGCCGCCGCTGAAAATATTTTAATCGCCGTTAGCGACCTCGGTCTTGGAGCCGTTTGGGTTGGCTTGTATCCAAACAAATCACACATCGAAAATTTTAGAAACTATTTTCAGTTACCAACGCAAATTGTTCCATTTACCTGGATTCCCATAGGCTACCCGAAGAGCCCAGCCAAACCCGATAATCGCCTTGACTCGTCGAGGATCCATTATAATGTTTGGTAACAAAAAGGCAAACATATGAAAATGTCGAAAGATCTTGAAAAATTAATAATTGAGCAGATTCGCAATGAACTCGAATCCGCTTACATATACCTTGGGATGTCAGCTGCGATGGAATCGATGGCCTTCTCGGGCATTGCCAAATGGATGCGTAGGCAAGCCAAGGAAGAGGTCGAACATGGCATGAAATTTTATGATTACCTGGTCTCCCGTGGTTCCAAAGTTGAATTATTGCCAATTGCCCAAGCCGCAACGGATTACAAATCTCCCCTAAACGCTTTTGAAGTTGCCCTTAATCACGAAAAAAAAGTTACCGGTCTTATCCACAAAATGTACGATTTGGCGGTTTCATTGAAAGATTATGAGTCCCAGAACATGCTAAACTGGTTTGTAACAGAGCAAATCGAGGAGGAGGGACAAACCCAACATTTCGTTGACCGTCTAAAGTTTGCCGGGGATGATGCCTGTGCCGTTTTGCGCATAGACAAAGAAGCTGGCAAGGTGGAAGGTTGAGAATTGGGTTTGGGGAGAAACTACGATTCACGAAAATTTCAAAAATCTGTCATCAAATGTTGTTCCGCAGAATGGCCAAGGAGAACGAGATTTTTGGATGAGGGGCTTATTTCCCATAGCATTCGCTAATCCATATCTCTTTCAGAAAAGCTTCATCGTGGGAAACGACTGCCATGGTACCCTTCCACCCTTGCAAAATCAGATGGAAGGGGAAATTTCAGTAGATTGGTCGAGGATGTTGTAATATGACGGCCATGGTGCCCGGGTAGTCACGCAATATAGTACGCTTGAAAAACATTGACACTTTTTCAAAGAAAAGATAAAAACAAGTGGAAAAGGAAGAAAAATGGCCAAGGCGTGTTCGTTGGAATTGGAGGAGAAGGTGATGGCATACAATAAAAGAGGTGAAAAGGAAAATGGATCTACCTGCCGCCCTATTCGCCGTACCTCAACCCCATCCGAGACATAGCTTGGCTTAAAAATAAATTTTCCTACCTCTGGCGTCATACTCCCAATTTTTACGACCGCCTTTCTTTCGCTCTCAATCTTAATTGAGGGGCTATCTCTATCTAGCGCACTATGACGCTTTTGTGTCTTTTCTTAAAAATCGGAATCCCGAAAACGTAGAAAATTTTTTCTTTGTATTTTCTTTTTATTTTAAAAATTTCAAAACAAAACATCATCATTTTGGTTTTCGTTGGTCTATTGCTTA
>JAISRG010000076.1 GCA_031273725.1 Puniceicoccales bacterium | reverse complement strand
CTTATCTTTTATTGATTCGTACTTCGTGAATTTTCTCGTTACTATTCCATCTTCTTCAACTTCCTCAATTCCGATGATTTCCTGGTTCTTTATTAGATCATATATGCTGTCATAATTGGCTAATTTAACAAAAGATTTTACATCATTGGCGGTCTCTTTCATGGTTACTTGTGCTCCCAAATTTTGAGACAGGTTGGCGTTTGAAAAAAATATTCCAAATAGTACCGGAGAAATGACGGCTAATAGGGTTATGGAAAGAACTATTTCCAAAAGTGATACTCCGGCACATTTTTTCATAGGCGATCCCATTTTAAAAATATTGGTTAAAACTATTTGAGATTACCGTATGGTTATCATCTGATACCGAAAAGATTACCACGGCACTTTTAACACCCTCATCTTTTATATATTTTCTGACATTTTCTGGAAATTTTGATTTTGATATAATCGTATCCTCATCGAACGGATCTTCAACAATTATGAAGATATTTCTATTATTAAATGCATCGACAAGTATTTTGCGATCTCGTATGCCGTCGGATGTCATGAAAAATTCTCCATCGGAAAAAGTATGAAATACTTTACCCTTGGGATTTAAAAGTTTTTTTTCATTGGCGGACAGCGGCTTTCCATCTGTATTTTGGCCAGATAGTGTTTTTATGAACATTTCCGAATTGTTTGAATCACTGAGCAATACTAGTTCTTCATCGTGTAAGAAAGCCGGAAGGTCTCCGTATTCTCTACAGTATGCGTTTATGGCAGCTTCATATTCCAAGAACTGAACCTGGGTCCTGGCCACCAATGTCGCATGTTTATGGGTAGATATTCCTGCAAAGATCAAACCGGCGATTATTAACATAATCACAAGAACAACAATTAGTTCCAACAGGGAAAAGCCTTTAAATTTTGTTTTCATCTACTATATATATCATCTATTAATTCATTTTCATCGATGTATCCATTTGGCCCTACGGAAAACAATATGTAGGTAGGTGCATCCTTTGAAATACATTTGTAAACATATGGATTTCCCCAGGGGTCGACCAGCATATCGTTAACTACTTTCCATTTGTGGTAACCCGCAAGGGAATTGATTTTTGTCGATAGTTTGCCATATAATTCCTTGGCGTTTAAATCCACCGAAGGCGATGCACAAATCGGATAAAAACCATTGTCCGACTTAAACATTTCAATGGCACAATTGAGGAGAGCTAATTCTTCCTGGGCCATATTCGATTTTATGTCATTATCTTGATAATTGTGAACAATTTTAAAAAGCGCAAAACAAAGAACTACTATGGCCATCACTGAGATAGCCTCAAGAAGCGTAAAGCCATAATTGTATTTCGACTTTTGATCCCAAAACATTTGTTTGAAAACTTTACCATTGTTTGACAATATGTCAAACATCTTTATGACATATAAGAATATAATTGCACAATAATATTTCTTATTTAAGCTTTCTACTTCTACGTATGAAAAGTTTTGAAGAAATTTGCTATGGCGTTGTAAAACAACCGAAATTTATTAAAAATGTAGCCATTGGACTTATTTTAGGCCTCATCCCTATCATCAATTTTTTTGCTTTTGGCTATTTAATGGAAATGGGTAAACAATCGATGAAAAACAAAGAGCTTGCTTTGCCGGATTGGCCGCATGTCAAAGGAAACTCGAAAGAGATTCTAGTTAAGAATTTTTCCATTGGTGCGATTGCTTTTTTGAAGTTTATCCTAATTCCATGTTTAATCTGTTTTGCTATATTTGGCCTAGTTGGTCTGAAAACTTTTGGCATTTGCGTAGGTTTATTTATTAGTGCCCCGGCATTTGCATACGCAGCCGTCTCGAATAATTTGGAAACATCATGGAATATATTTGGGATGCTTACGGAATTCACCAAAGTTTACAAGTGGGTAATTGCTCAC
Organism: Puniceicoccales bacterium; assembly: GCA_031273725.1. Classification (GTDB taxonomy): domain Bacteria; phylum Verrucomicrobiota; class Verrucomicrobiia; order Opitutales; family JAIRKQ01; genus JAIRKQ01. The sequence continues at coordinate 4,343 of JAISRG010000076.1, read as the reverse complement.
TATAAAAAGCTAATAATTCCATCCGCCCTGTTCCTTTGTCTTCAGATGGTTGTATCATTTGCCATTCCCTATACTTTGATGGGGGCTCCGATATTTTTAGGGTTTGTGTTTATAATTTCATATGTCAAGCAACTGGCAAACAATTCTTTTAAATCGTAGTCGTGTGTTTCTTAAATTTACTTTTAACAAAATTCTTGCCACTCGAGAAGATATCACTCATCGTGGCTTACACCCTTACCAAAGAAGAGGAAATTTCCGTAGATTGGTTGCGGGCGTTGTAATGTGGCAGTTATTCCGAGTTTGAAAAGGCTATAATAGGGTCCCAATGATTTAAAAAGTTTTTTCTTTTCTTTGTATGCTATTTTGTTTCTCCTGTCTCTGCAAACAAGCTTATTTTGATTGACTATAAATCGAAAAATATTACGCGTTCCAATCTAAAATCAAAATTTGCTTTTTTTCAAAAACTGAATTTAATTCTATAAAAGTATGTATCAGCTTACCTTCAGTGAACAAAGTCTTTCGGAATTGGATAAGCTCGCGAAGGACGAACAATTACAACTGGTTAGTCGCATTAGTGAACTTTCAGCAAAAGCTTTTAAAAATGATGATGCAAACATTCCGAGTTTTTGCCGCGATGGGAAGACATATTATCGTCTAAAGATAGACACACTTAGGGTATATGCTGAAAAAATTGATAGCAATTCTTTATATTGCCATTATATTTTGCCTCAGCATACACTATCTGATTTTTTATTCAGGGCAAAATTTCCAGTCAGTGAAATGCAAATGATTGAGCAGCATTCGTCATTTTGGAAATACCTGGAATCATTGAAAAATAACATTGGGAAACATTAGGGAGATATGACATCAAAATTTTTCACATCATCGACGAATGTGGATTTCGCTTCGATATTTTTTTTGCTGACGGCGATTCTTTTTAATCTTAGGCGGCACATTGGAAGTACAAAGCTTGCGTTTTTTAACATCTGGGCCATGAGGATTTCCAGTTCTCTGTTTGTTTCGTTTTTGGTGAACGTATTCAGCGAAGAACCAAAACCAATTCCGCTGCTCGTGACAACGGTATTGCTGGTGATATTTTTGATAGAATCCATTAGATTATGGAATTTGACAAATATTTTTACAAAAATTGATATTCCAGTGTTTCCGAGGTTTAGGCAATGTACGGAAAGCTTTATTTGGCCGATGGGAAAATTCTTCGATGAAACTCGGGAATTGATCCTTTCACATAAATTTAGTGAAAGAACCCTGTTGAAAATAGGTGGTGATGACTGTTTTGTGATGTATTCACCAGTATTTTATGATGACAATCTGCATTCCCGATTGCAAATCATCTTTGACTTTCTTCGCAACGGATATCCCATGTTGAATTGCATACTGACTTCATTTACCAAAGATGGGAAAACGATCGTAACAAACAATCTACAAACAGTTTTTGCCAGTTTTTATCCAGACTCTTGGGATGTAAAACGATGTCCCATGGCCTCATTGGAAAAACTGCTAAAAATCCATGCATCTCGCATTGCTAAAAAGAAAACGATAGTAATCGATGTGGAAAACAGCTGGGAATCAATCAATGGCGAACAACATCAAATTGAACTGGAAAATTGCAACGCTGGGTTATGTGAGAAGCTAGAGGAAAACAGCTACATAACATTAACGCTCATGGGGCGATATCGGCTGTGGTGTGACATGCTAAATTTTCGATATTTTGGGAAGAGTTTTTAGGTGTGGTGCTATGTCAACCTCGAATTTAAGCCCTTTGGCGGTGGCTAGTAATTTTCGTATGGATGTCTCGTTGTTGCAGTCCACACTGACATGGGCTAGAATTACTTTCTTCCATTGATTGGCCTTATTGTTTTTTATAAAATTTATTGCTGCTTCATTTGGAAGATGGCCATATCGGCTGCGAATTCTAGCCTTAACGAAAGGAGGGCGTTTCGTATCCGCGGCTAGCAGATCATTGTCGTAATTTGATTCGATTATTAGCAAGTCAACATCTGAAACATAGGACGAAACGTGGGATGGAATGTATCCCAAATCCGTCATCCATGCTATACTTTTCATTCCTCCGGTACTACCGCTGGCATCTACGGTAAAAACATATCCAATCGGATCAACTGCATCGTGGGGAACGCTGAAAGAAACAATGGTCAAATCGTCAAAATTTAATCTATCAGCGGTTGAAAATGTTTGCCATAGTATATTAAGCCCATGCTTTGTTTCTATGGCATTGGCAGTATTTTTATTGGCAAAAAACTTTATGTGCCTAAACTTCGACAGGCCACGCAATCCCTGGATATGATCAAAATGTTCATGGGTGATAAATACGGCACCTATCTGTTCGGGACAAATGTTATACGTGGCCAACATTTCTTTTATGCGTTTACACGAAAACCCTGCGTCCACTAGAACGATGCTGCTTTTTGTTCTTATGAGTCCACAGTTCCCAGTGCTCCCGCTACCTAGCATATCAAATTTCATAGTTACGCGTTTGGTCGTAGGATAAAATTTCATTGGTAACCTTTGGCAAGGAAAAACGGCAACGATGGAAAATCAAAAATGCGGAAAAAAGATGTGGGCAAAAATTTCTTTTTCAGAATTATTGGACATAATGTTTCCCCGGGCAACCACAGGGCGTTTTGGGACATATGTCCTTTTTCCCTTTGCAACCAATGTATGGCATCGCCATATTTTTCTTGTGTGGCAAGTCCCAAATTATCAAACTTCGAAAACATGAAATACATTTTCATTACCGGCGGAGTTGTGTCTTCTTTGGGAAAAGGATTAACCGCTGGAGCATTGGCGGCATTGCTGGAATGCCATGGATATAAGGTAAAACTGCAAAAGTTTGACCCATATTTGAACATTGATCCCGGAACAATGAGCCCATTTCAACATGGGGAAGTGTATGTCCTCGATGATGGCACTGAGACGGACCTCGACCTCGGCCATTATGAACGATTTACTTCAGCGAAACTATCGAAAGAAAATAGTGTTTCGGCGGGACAAATTTATTCTTCCATTCTTCAAAAGGAAAGGCATGGAGATTTTTTGGGAAAGACCGTTCAGGTAATACCGCATGTTACCGATGAAATAAAGGAAAAATTTAAGCGGGGAGCGCAAAATTGTGATATTTTGATAACGGAAATTGGTGGTACTGTCGGGGACATAGAAAGCTTGCCGTTTATAGAAGCAATGCGGCAAATGTCCATGGATGTCGGAAAATCCAATGTGCTTTTTCTGCATATGGCATTGGTCCCTTACCTGCACCCTGCCGGAGAGTTGAAGACTAAACCGTGTCAGCAAAGTGTCGCCAAACTTCGGGAAATAGGTATTCAGCCCGACATTTTGATCTGCAGGTCAGAAATTAGTATCCCTTCGGAAATTCGTGATAAAATTAGTATGTTTTGCAACGTTGAAAAGCGATGCGTGATTGAGGAACGCGATTTGCAATTGTCGATCTACGAACTTCCCGTTGTTTTGCATGAAGAAAACCTCGATGGCATTGTCCTCGAATACCTCGGTCTCAAGCAAAAAAAATGTGACATTTCAAAGTGGCAAAAAATTATCCAAACCCTGTCCACGGCTGAAAAATCTGTCCGGATTGGCCTAGTTGGTAAATATACAAGTTTGAAGGATGCCTATAAATCTGTTTTCGAAGCATTGACCCACGCTGGCATAGCAAACTATTGCAAAATAGAAACTGTTTCCGTCGATGCTGAAGATTTGGAAAAATATGGGACAGAGGTACTGAAATCACTCGATGGAATTTTGATCCCCGGAGGCTTTGGAGATCGCGGAACGGAAGGAAAAATTCTAGCAGCCCAATATGCCCGAGAAAACAACATTCCATATTTTGGCATATGCCTTGGTATGCACATAGCGGTGATAGAGTTTGCAAGGCATGTGGCCAATATCCCCGCCGCTACTAGCGAAGAATTCGATGCCAACAGTCCCAGCAAAGTGATATTTTTAATGCGCGATCAAAAAAGTATAAAAGATAAGGGTGGAACAATGCGTCTGGGATTGTATGATTGCGAGCTGGAAGATAATACCGCCGCGATGAAATCCTATAAATCAAAAAAGATAGCAGAAAGACATCGGCATAGATATGAATTTAATCCAGCATTCGAAAAACTTTTTGTTGAAAATGGCCTAAAAATAGCGGGTCGCAATCCACAAACTGAGCTCGTGGAAATGGTAGAACTTTGTGCCCACAAATGGTTCGTAGCAGTACAATTTCATCCGGAATTTTTATCCAAACCAACGGCTGCCCATCCATTATTTGTGAGTTTCATAGGAGCATCCCTACAAAAGTAACA